>NZ_QUAJ01000022.1 GCF_003391055.1 Psychrilyobacter piezotolerans | reverse complement strand
CCAACTCAGAGATAAGTATTCTATCATTGATAAGTCACCTTGGAGACTACGAGGTTGATAGGTTGGGGGTGTAAGGGCTGTGAAGTCTTTAGCTGACCAATACTAATATGACGAACACTTAACCTAAAGCAAAATGATTTAGAAAGTTAATTTATAAAAAACATTATTATATAGTTATGAATGTATAACATTCATAAGAAAGTATATCTAACGAAATTTTGTGATGAATTTAATTCATTGCTAAAAAATTTGTTAAGATAGTTAGCTTGGTAAGAAAAGCTACGGGGGTACACCTGGTCACATTCCGAACCCAGAAGTTAAGTCCGTAAACGCCGAAAGTACTTAGGGGGCAGCCCCTTGGGAGGATAGGAACTTGCCAAGTCTTTTTTATTTTTTGAAGAAATTCAAAAAGAAGAAAGGGTCATCAATTAATTTTGATGGCTCTTTTTTATGTACATCATCAGAAATAAAGGAAGTTTCCCCTCTTCCTCCCTATGGTTTCTCGATTCACGAGTACCTAATTTATTTCTATTTAGAAAAAATTAAGATGTGGAAAACGAGACGTAAAAGTTCAAGAAGGTTTATAAATGTCTTTGTGAGTAATAAGTCACGATCGTCATTGTAGGAACAGTACTGCTGAAGCTCAACGACTATAAACTTCAAAAGGAAAGGTCAAAATAAATCTGTATAATCTGCGACAAAAATATAAAGTTCAAAAGTTAGAATCTCTTTCGCCCTCGATAGCGAGTGAGGTTAGAATACTGGAGAAGTTAAAAAAATAGAGGAGTCATCGATTAATTTTGATGGCTTTTTGTTGCTGAAAAATATAGAATATTGAAATTTTATAGAAAAAAATCTATTTTTTAAATAAAATCTGTTATAAAGTGCAAAAATTTTATATAATATAAGGGATGAAAATTATGATGGGAGGATTCTTGTGAAAAAATGTGTTTTTTTGGATAGAGATGGAAATATAAATGTTGAGAAAGATTATCTTCATAAAATAGAAGAATTTGAATTTATAGATGGGGCGAAGGAAGCAATAAAAATATTCAATGATTTAGGCTATTTAGTTGTAGTAGTGACCAATCAATCTGGAGTAGCCAGGGGTTATTATGATGAAGGCAGTGTGAAAGTACTGCATGATTATCTCCAAAAGGAAGTGGAGAAAATAGGAGGACATATAGATGGGTTTTATTATTGTCCCCACCATCCTGAAAAAGGTATAGGTGGGTATAAATTAGATTGTAATTGTAGAAAGCCTGAACCTGGGATGTTTTTAGATGCGCAAAAAGATTTAAATATAGATTTTTCGTCTTCGATTATGGTAGGAGATAAGATTAGTGATGTAAAAGCCGGAAAAACCCTGGGAATGAGATCAATCCTGGTAAAAACAGGCCATGGATTAGAAGAGGAGAAAAAATTAAAAATTTCTTGTGAAATCCACGAAACACTATATAGTTTTGCAAAACAGCTGGAAAGAGAGTCAAAAACTCACCGTAAGAATGATTGAGTTAAAGGGTAAAAATTGTTATAATAAGGAGTTATATAAGTATGCAAAAATTAGTTTTTTTTAATAAGATGTATCCAAACCAAAAAAATCTTAAAGACATTGAAATAGGAGAAATCCATATAGATAGCAGAAAGGTAAAAAAAAATGATGTCTTTATTGGGATAAGATCTGGAAATGAATATATTCAAGACGTATTGGAAAAAGGAGCTTGTTTGGTATTTTACGATGATATAAATATCAAAATAGAGGATGAGAGAGCTATTTATGTAGAAAATAGTATCTTGTTTTTACAGGAGCTGGCTAAAAAATACAGGGAGAGCTTAGATGTTACCGTTATAGGGATCACTGGGAGTGAGGGGAAGACTTCTACAAAGGACATCCTATATTCCATCTTATCGCAAAAATATAAGGGGAAGAAGACGCAAGGTAATTATAACAACCATATAGGTCTGCCGCTGACCCTCCTGCAGCTAGAGGAAGGTGATAAATTTATTGCCTTGGAGATGGGGATGAGTAACTTAGGAGAGATCAGGCTGTTGGGAGAGATAGCCAGTCCAGACTATGCTGTAGTGACTAATATAGGAGACTCTCACTTGGAATTTTTAGAAAACAGAGACAATGTTTTTAAAGCAAAAACAGAAATTTTTGACTTTGTAAAACCTGAATTTAGAGTAGTTTATGGAGACGATCCTTATTTTAAAGATGCAGAAGCTGTAAGAGTGGGAAAGAACAGAAACAATGATTATATTATAAGTGGTTTTCATCAGGATAAAAGAGGCGGAGAATTTAAACTATCTTTTTTAGATGAGGAAATAGAAGTACAAACCAACCTGTATGGGGAGTATAACTCTATAAATATAGCTTTAGCCATGACTGTAGCTTTAAAGATGGAAGTGCCTAAAGGAGAAATTTTAGATGCCTGTAAAAATCTAAAGCTAACAGGGATGAGATTTGAAAGGGTTGAAAAAGATGGAAAGATCTTTATAAATGATGCTTACAATGCCAGCCCGGTAGCCATGAAAGTATCTTTAGAAACCTTTGATGAAATTTTTAAAGGTGACTATAAGGTAGCCATATTAGGTGATATGCTGGAATTAGGGAAAGAAAGCGGAAAACTTCATGAAGGATTGTCTAAAACTATAGAAAAGTTAAATTTGGATGAGGTTTATTTAGTAGGGAAAGAGATGAAAAACTTATATATGAAACTGGATCATAAAAATTGTTTTTATTTTGAAACTACAGAAGAAATTGGATGTAAGGTAGAAGGAATAAAAGATGGAGCTGTGATATTTTTAAAGGCTTCAAATGGTATTTGTTTGAATAAAATTTTAGATTAGGAGATTGGTAGATGTTATATTATTTGGCAGAAAAGTATGAAAGTTTAACGTATTTAAAATCAATTTATTTGAGAGGTTTCTTGGGGTTTGCCATATCACTTATGATTGTCATGATCTTAGGGAAACCATTTATAGCTTATTTAAGAAAGGAAAAAATAGGTGACGAGGCAAAAGATGTAGGACCGGAAACACATTTTACAAAGACGGGGACTCCTACAATGGGGGGAGTTTTAATAGTTTTCTCTGCAGCAATAACTAATTTAATAGTGGGAAATCTAACTAATAAATTTAATTTGATGTTGCATTTGTGTATGCTTTTATTCAGCAGCATAGGTTTCTTAGATGATTATAGAAAGTTAACAATCTGTAAAAAAGGTTTGTCAGGCAGAAAAAAAATGATTGGCCAGGCGTTAATAGCTCTCTTGACTTGGGTATTTATAATTAAATTTGGGATATCAGGAACGGAGTTAGATTTTGGAATAATGAATCCTTTTTCAAAGAACTATTTGTATATAGGAGTAGTTCCGCTACTAGGCTGGATCCTTGTGGTATTGATTGGAAGCTCAAACGCTGTAAACATAACAGATGGACTGGATGGTTTGGTGATTATGCCGGTAATTATAGCAGCGTCTATTCTAGGGTTGATTGCGTACTTTACAGGTCATACAGAGTTAAGTCAGCATTTTGATCTTTACTATATAGCGGGAACGGGAGAGATTACGGTATTTTTAACCGGTTTAATAGGAGCAGGATTAGGATTTTTATGGTTTAATTTTTATCCGGCTCAAATTTTTATGGGAGACACTGGCTCTCTGATGTTAGGTGGATTATTAGGGGTAGTTGCAATATTTTTGAGACAAGAGCTGTTATTTCTTTTAATTGGATTTGTATTTGTAGTGGAAGCAGTATCTGTAATATTACAGGTAGGTTCATATAAAATGAGAAAAAAAAGAATATTTAGGATGGCTCCTATCCATCATCACTTTGAATTACAAGGTTTGGCAGAAACCAAGGTAACTATTAGATTTTGGATAATAGCCTTATTATGTGGGATAGGAAGTTTGATAATACTAAAGTTAAGATAGAGAAATTAATAATTAAAACCTTGGATACAGATTACACCGAGAATCCCGGTGTAATCTATGAAAAAAGAGGTTTATCGTAAGAGTAATTGTTGAATTACCCTTACGATAACCTATAAATCTATGAAAAAAAGATAAAGGATGGTAATAAGATGAAAAAAGCTATGATATATGGGGCTGGAATCAGCGGTAGAAGTGTAAAGAGATTATTTGAAGAGATGAAATGGGAAACAGTACTTGTAGATGACAAAACAGGGATTTCGTCTACAGATGCGGTAGCTTATTTAGAAGGGATAGACCTGTTTATAAAAAGTCCGGGGATACCCTATAACGACCTAATAAAAAAAATAGAAAAAAAAGGTATTAAAGTAGTGGATGAGATAGAGGTAGCGTATAACTACATGAAAAAAACTTCTACAACGAAGGTTATAGCTATTACAGGAACCAATGGGAAGACCACAACAACAAGTAAATTAGCTGGATTATTGAATGCAGCAGGAATTAGGAGTATAGCAGCCGGAAATATAGGAACTCCATATTCAGAAGCTGTTTTAGAAAAAAACAAATATGAGTATATAGTTTTAGAACTTAGTTCTTACCAGCTGGAAAACCTATATGAGTTTAAAGCTGACATAGCTATGATAATCAACCTTGCTCCCGATCACTTGGACAGGTATAGAGATGCTGATGAATACTATGATACAAAATTCAATGTAGGAATGAATCAAAATTCAGGGGACAAATTTATAGTAAATATAGATGACCCGGAGATAATGAAAAGATTAGATAGGATTGACGGAGAGATTTTGAAACTTTCTTTGGAAGAAAATACAGATATCTGTCTGTCTGAAAATAACTTATATTTTAAAGATAGGAAAATAACGCCGACAGATAAATTCTCCCTAAAAGGAAGACACAACTTACAAAATATATTGTTTATTGCAGGAGCGGCTAAATTAATTGGTATAGACAATAAGGTCATAACAAATTTTTTAGAGAACACCGAAACCTTAGAACATAGGATGGAGGAGTTTTATACCTATAAAAACGAAAACAATATTATAAAATTTATAAATGACTCCAAGGGAACCAATTTGGAATCCACAATGAAAGCCATAGGAGCTTTTGAAAAACCAATACTCATATGCGGCGGGTGTGATAAAAACCTGGAATTAACACCCCTCATTGAAGAGATAAAAAAAAGTGTAAAAGAAGTATATTTGATAGGAGAATTAGCTCCTAAACTGGAGGGTGAATTGCTGGCAGGGAACTATCCCAAGGAGGATATTTATACCTTAAAAACTCTGGAAAAAGTAGTGATTACACTGGGAGAAAAGATAAAAAATAGAGATTATGAAAAAGATTTAACAGTTCTTCTGTCTCCGGCCAGTTCCAGCTTTGATCAGTTTAAAAACTATGAGGAGAGGGGAAGGATATTCAAAAAACTGGTTTTGGAAACATTTAAAGAAGAAAATTAGACATTCGGCTGAAAGCCGTCAGGGGGATATAGATGAAAAAGATAATTTTAACAGCAGGAGGAACAGGAGGACATATCTATCCAGCCTTGGCAGTAGCAGATGAATTAAAGAAAAAGGGGATAGATCCGATTTTCATAGGAACTAGTCATAGGATGGAGAAAGAGATTGTTCCAAATGCGGGATATAAATTCATAGGCTTAGATGTTTTGCCTCTAAGAAATTTTAAATCGATAGTAAAAGTCTTAAAAGCAACAAAAAAAGCTATTTCAATATTGAGGAAGGAAAAACCTAATGCAGTGATTGGTTTTGGAAATTATATATCTATCCCTACTCTGTTAAGTGCGATGATTTTAAGAATCCCTATATATCTGCAGGAACAAAATGTTACTTTAGGGCTGGCCAATAAGATATTTTATAGATTTAGTAAAAAAATGTTTTTAGCCTTTGATTTGACCTATGATGAACTGCCTTCAAAGTACCAGTCTAGATTACAGGTTACAGGAAATCCCCTCAGAAAGAAATTTTATACCCTGGATCATCATGATGAGAGGGAGAAGATAAAATTAGAAGATGATGAAAAGATGATCCTTATCATGGGTGGAAGTTTAGGAGCAAGAAGTATCAACGAAGCATTGATCAAAGAATGGGACTCATTTTTAAAGGAAAAAAATACAAGGATATATTGGGCTACCGGAGAAAATAACTATGAAGAGGTTATGTCTAAATTATCTAAATATAAATTAACCGACCAGATAAAGCCATATTTTGAAAATATGGCTAATATAATGTGTGCTGCTGATTTGGTATTGTGCAGGTCAGGAGCATTGACAATCTCAGAATTAATAGAGTTAGGGAAACCATCGATATTGATACCATACCAGCTCCGTGAAGTGGGACAATTTGAAAATACTAAGATCCTTTCAGAGAACAAGGCTAGTCTCATCTATAAAGATGGAGAAGCTCAAAATGCTGTTAGAATGGCTCTGGAATTGGTGAAAAATGAATACGAACTAAAAGAGATGAGGGCGGCATTAAAAAGAATGAAAAAGGGAAATTCAGCAGAAAAAATAGTGGATGCCTTAGAAATTTGGGGGAATAAATAGATGAAAAAAGTATTTTTTATAGGAGTAAATGGTATAGGTATGAGCGGGTTAGCTAAAATAATGGCTAAGAGCGGGTACCGGGTAAGCGGATCGGATCAGAGTAAAAAAGATGTAAGTACAGAATTAGAAAGTTTGGGAGTTAAAATTCATTATGAGCATGATTCGAAAAATGTAGAAGGAATTGACTTAGTAGTGAGGTCAAGTGCTATTAAGGAGACTAATCCAGAGTATAAGTTTGCTGTAGAAAATGGAATAGAAGTGATAAAAAGAGGGGAGCTATTGGCTAGATTATTCAACAAAAAATCCGGGATAGCAGTAGCTGGAACCCATGGGAAAACTACTACCAGCTCTATGTTAGGAGCTGTGATGCTGCCCTTAGATCCATCCATTGTAGTAGGAGGAATCTTACCTGAGATAAACTCCAATGCACATTGTGGTACTGGGGAATTTTTGATAGCAGAAGCAGATGAAAGTGATAATTCATTTTTATATCTACTGCCGGAATACTCTATCATAACCAATATAGAGGCGGATCATTTAGAAAATCACGGCAGTTTTGAAAACATAAAGAAATCATTTGTCCAATTTTATGAGCAGACTAAAAAACTCACTCTGCTGAATATAGATTGTTTGGAATCTGAAAATATACTGGGATCCAAGGATAAAATTGTGACTTATAGTATAGAAAAAAAAGCTGGGATATATGCAGATAATATCAGAATAATAGACGGAAAGAGTGTCTATGATGTAATCTTGGACGGAAAACTTTTAGGAGAATTCAGGTTGTCTGTACCAGGAAGACATAATATTTCCAATAGTTTAGGGGTTATATACCTGGCTTATACTTTAGGAGTATCTCTAGAAGAGATAAAAATCAGGCTGGAAAAATTTAAGGGTGCCAAAAGAAGGTATGACATTCTTTTAGATGGAGATACAAGGATCATAGATGATTACGCACATCATCCGACTGAAATAAGAGCTACGTTGGAAGGTGCTAAAAAAATAGAAACTAAAAAAATCACAGCGATCTTTCAGCCCCATAGATACAGCAGAGTAAAGTTTTTATATGAAGAATTTAAAGGGTGTTTTGATCTGGCAGATGAGGTAATCTTACTTCCTGTATATTCTGCAGGAGAGGAAGATATCTACGGAATTACACTGGAAGAATTGGCTGCGGATATCTACACTTCTGGAAATGCAAAGATTTTAACTACTGTGGAAGAAATATTGGAAGAAGTGAGAGCTGAAGACAGAACCTATATCTTTATGGGAGCAGGAACAATATCACAGATGGCATATAAGGTAGTTGAAAAGTTGGAGGTAAGATGAAAATATACAAAAATCATCATATGAAGGAATATTCTAATATGAAAATTGGTGGAATGGCCAAAGAATTGATAATAATAGAGAAAAAAGAGGAAGCTGTTGAAGTTTTAAAAACCAGAAAAAAAACTTTTCTTATAGGTAATGGAACTAATACACTGATCCCGGATAGAGATATGGATATATCCTTTATAAGTTTAAATAAATTAAATAATATAGAGGATCTGGGAGATGGAAGAATCTATGTAGAGTCGGGATTAAATTTTGATGACCTGATCGATTTTACAGCAGAAAAAAATTATTCAGGATTAGAAAATCTAGCGGGGATTCCCGGAAGTGTAGGAGGTCTGATCTATATGAATGGAGGAGCTTATGGTTCTGAAGTTTTTGACTATATAGAAGAGATCGAGATAATAGATGAAAATTTTGAGATCAGAAAAATAAAGAAATCAGAGATCTATGTGACTTACAGGAATACAGAGATTCAGGAAAAAAAATGGGTAGTCATAAGTGCTGTATTTAAATTTGAAATGGGATTTGACAGGGAGAGAGTTTTAGAATTAAAGGGAAAAAGAGAAAGCAGACACCCTTTAAGTATGCCTAATCTGGGAAGTACTTTTAAAAATCCAGAGGGACATTTTTCAGCTAAATTAATAATCGCAGCCGGTGTACAGGGACATAAAGTAGGAGATATGCAGGTTTCCAATGTTCATCCGAATTTTTTGGAAAATCATGGAAGTGCTAAATATAATGATGTTATTGAGATAATCAGGACAGTGAAGGAAAAAGTAAAACTGGATTCAGGGATTGAACTAGAGGAAGAGATTGTAATTATAGAAGACTAGGAGAGAAAATATGAGAATAGCAGTATTGATGGGGGGGGTCTCCTCAGAAAGAGAGATATCACTAATGAGTGGAGGAGCCATATTGCAGGGGCTTCTAAATTTAGGATATGATGCTTTTAAGATAGATCTGGTGGAAGAAAATTATTTGACTGCACTTATGGAAAATGAATATGACTTAGCATATGTAGCTTTACACGGGGAATTTGGTGAAGATGGAAGAGTGCAGGCAGTCTTAGATATTTTAAAAAAGCCATACACAGGATCAGGTGTAACAGCCAGTGCTGTATCTATGGATAAAGTTTTAACAAAAATAATTGTAGATGATTTTGGAATTAAAACACCAATGAAGTATACTAGTATAGATGAGGTGGAAAAATATCCAATAGTTATAAAACCTTCTAAAGAGGGGTCCAGTGTGGGTCTCTATATCTGCCAAAATTCAGAGGAAGCATATCTGGCAGTAGAGAAATTAAAAGGGATAGATCTGGTGATAGAGGAATTCATCGCTGGGGAAGAACTGACTGCCGGAATCTTAAATGGTGAAAAATTAGGAGTAGTAAAGATAATACCTAATTCGGGAACCTATGATTTTGAGTCAAAATATACAGTCGGAAAAACTATTTATGAAGTTCCTGCTATAATAGAGGAAAACTACTATGAGGAAGCTATGGAAATTGCATCTAAAGTGCATGATATATTAAATCTTAGAGGGATGAGCAGAAGTGATTTTATTCTGTCGAAAGATGGATTATATTTTTTAGAAGTAAATACCAGTCCCGGGATGACCACTACAAGCCTGCTGCCTAAATTAGGAAAGCTAAAAGGTTATAGTTTTGAAACAATATTAGAAAAAATAGTATCAGAACTTAATATTTTATAATAGTTTTAGGTATATATTGTAAAAAGCAGCTAAAAATGTTATATTTTAAAATAATAGACTAGGTGAAATGAATATGAAAAAAATATTGCAGATAATATTCATAGGGATAATATGTTGGTATACCTATACTGAATATGGAGACTTTAAAAAAGCCTCCTTATTTGACGTTACCGAAGTAAATATAAATGTGAAAAATTTAGAGTTAATAGACGATTTGGTAAAGGGTATAAAAACCCTGAAAGGTAGAAATATATTAGAGATAGATAAAGAAAAAATGAAAGAAAAAATTTTAGAGGATGTAAGGGTAAAAGATGTAGTTATAAAAACTTGGATGCCTGATATTTTAATATTTAATATAAAGGAAAAGGAACCTTTTGTATATATAGAATATAGAGGTAAGATTTATATATCCGATGAATTGGGGAAAGTATACGGATATATGAAAGAGAGTAAAAAATATAATATGCCTTTATTTCGGATAGATCATGAGGATGAAATAAAAAAATTTATTGAAATCATGGAAAAAATTAGTTTTAAAGATGAAATATCTCAGGTGTATAAGGTAGATAACGGAATAGCGATCACAACAAATACAGGACTTAAAATAATCACGAATATAGATGTAGCCACTAAAAAATATGGAGTTGTGAAGAAGCTATACGATCAAGTAAGACCTAAAAATAGAAATAAAAAACAGATAGAATATATTGATTTGAGGTTTGAAGACTACATTATAAAAAGGGTAGAGGGTGATCAAAGATGATGAGAAGGATAAGAACGGGAATAGATATAGGGTCATCTAAAACAACTATTATTGTAGGTGAATTATATGATTCCGGAAAAAATATAAAAATATTGGGACAGACTATTATCCCGTCCAATGGAATAAAAAAAGGGGAAATAATCGATGGGGAATTATTCAGCAGGACCCTGAGATTGGGAAAGGAAAGACTGGAAGAGCAGATTGGGATTGTAATAAAAAAGGCTACTATAGGAGTCAGTGGAAGTGACATAAAATCCAGTACCACAGACATTGAATATAAACTTTCCGATGAGGATATAGAAGTTACCGAAGATCACTGTGATGAAATTTTTAAAATCTCTAAAGAAAAGGTGGTTAAAGAGGACGAACAGGTGATAGCCAAGGAAATCTATAACTACAGAGTGGATGATTCTGGAATAATGAAAAATCCAGTGGGGAAAATTGGAAATAAATTAAAGGTAAATGTTCACCTCATAAGGATACCGAAGTTAAAGGTTAAAAAAATAGTAGAAACACTAAATAAAGCTAAGATAGAGGTAGACAGCCTCGTATATAACGGCGAAGCATCATCTAAAGCCACTCTAAAAAAAATAGATAAGGTAAACGGTGTAGCACTGGTAGATATCGGGTATGGTTTAACAGAGATAACAATTTTTAAAAATAACAGGCTTATCAATACAAATGTAATCCCCATAGGCGGGATGCACTATGTCAATGATCTTAAGTATGTGCTGGAATTAAATAGTGAAGTAGTGAAGAACATCCTGTCAGAGATAAAAAATAAAGATATAGATGAAAAAATTACCGTGTCTTATCTGGAAAATGGTGAAAGCATGACTAAGACCTTTGAAGTTAGATATTTAAGGGAGATAATAGATGCCAGGACCGATGAGATATTGGAGTACATTTCAAAGAGTATAGAGGCTTCCGGATATAAGGAATACCTGAAAAGCGGTATAGTATTGGCTGGAGGAGTCGTAGGAGACTACGGGATTCTAGAGAAATTAAAAGCTCTGCTGAACTATGATATCAGGATAGGAACAACTATTAAGATAGATGGAATGACAACTACACTAAAAAATCCTGCCTGTATTACGGGAATGGGAGTACTGCTTACAGCTCTTGAAGATGAATACAGCGACCTGCAAAAAACAAATGTAGAAGATAAGATAGAAAAAGTAAAGGAAAAAACAGAAACTGTGAATGTAACAACTGTGAATAAGGCAGAAAAAAAAGAAGCAGCTAAGAAAAAGAATGTAACTAAAAGCCCGTCGAAGTTTAAAAAATGGTTGGGGAATTTTATATAGAGTCTATAGTCTAAGGAGGAAGATGGATGATACACACAAATGAGCATTTGGTGAAGATAAAGGTAATGGGGATAGGGGGTTCCGGAGGGAATGCAATAAATGATATGATTGAAGCAGGAGTAACAGGAGTAGAATATATTGCAGCCAATACAGATGCCCAAGATCTACACAACTCTTTAGCTGATATAAGAATACAGCTGGGGGAAAAATCAACAAGAGGATTGGGAGCGGGAGCTAACCCAGAGATTGGAAAACAAGCAGCAGAGGAAGATATAGACAAGATAAAAACTCTATTAGAGGAAACAGATATGTTATTCATAACATCTGGAATGGGTGGGGGTACAGGTACAGGTGCAGCACCGGTAATAGCCAGAGTAGCAAAAGATATGGGAATTCTGACAGTTGCGGTAGTTACAAAACCATTTACTTTTGAAGGAAAGAACAGAATGAAAAATGCAGATATGGGAATAGTTAATTTAAAAGAATCTGTAGATGCACTTATTATAATACCGAACGATAAATTGTTCGAACTTCCAGAAAAAACTATAACACTACAAAATGCTTTTATGGAAGCTAATAATGTTTTAAAAATTGGAATTAAAGGCCTGGCTGACTTAATATTAAAAACAGGATTAATAAATTTAGACTTTGCTGATATTAAAACGACAATGTTGGATTCAGGGGTAGCCATGATAGGATTTGGAGAAATGGAAGGGGAAAACAGAGCCATTAAAGCTACTGAAAAAGCTCTTCAAAGTCCGTTATTGGAAAAATCAATATCTGGAGCAAGCAAGATCCTAATCAATATATCAGGATCATCGGCACTGGGATTAAATGAAGCTTTTGCAATTTCAAATATGGTAAAAGAAGCTGCAGGAAAATCTGTAGATGATGTGATGTTTGGTGTTACAACTGATGATGAGATGGGAGACAGGCTGCAGGTAACTCTGGTAGCTACTAATTTTAGTGATGAGGCTACAGAAAAAAAAGTAGTAGCAATAGAAAAACCAAGCTTAGCTAAAACAGTAGAGAAAAAAGAAGAGGAAGATTTAGAGATCCCTGCGTGGATGAGAAGAAATAATTAATTAATATAAAAAACTAATCTAAATTTATTTGGGTTAGTTTTTTATTTATCCTTGCTTTACTTTTACAGATATGATATAATTAATGCACCCTGTTTGAGTGATTTATCACTTGGACAAAATCCAGAGGGAAGGAGGTCAAATTGATGACAAATTACGAAATAATGTACATTATCAACCCAACAGTTATGGAAGATGCAAGAGGTGCAATCATTGAGAAAGTAGAAGCTATCTTAACTGCAGCAACTGCAACTGAATTAAAAACTACAAAAATGGGTGAAAGAAAGTTAGCTTATCCAATCGAAAAGAAAGGAACAGGTTTCTACGTATTAACTACGTTCAAAGCTGAAGGGCAAAACTTACAAGCTGCAGAAAACAAGTTAAACATTACTGAAGAAGTTATGAGATACATGATAACTAAGAACTAATAAGTTTAAGTAAATTGTTTGATTTAGGAGGTATATTATGTCTATGAACTTAGTAGTTTTAACAGGCAGACTGGTTAGAGATCCAGAATTAAAGTATGGGCAAAGTGGAATGGCTTATTGCAAATTTACACTAGCAGTCAATAGAATGAGAAAAGATGATCCAGCAGATTTTATTAGTTGTGCTGCCTTTGGTAAGACAGCTGAATTGATTGGAGAATACCTAAGAAAGGGTAACAATACCGGAGTACAGGGTAGAATTCAAACAAGTACTTTTGAAGTCAACGGTGAAAAAAGATACAGAACAGAAGTTGTTGTGGATAGAATCGAATTTTTAGAGTCTAGAAGCAGTGGAGCAAATAGTTTTGAATCTGATTCAAATTCTAAACCTAAAACAACAAATAGCTATAATCAACCAAAGTATACAGAACCAAAGCAATCGGGCGTTGTCGAAGAAGAAGATGACGAATTCCCGTTCTAATTTTAGGAGGTGGCTGAGTTGGCAGAATTCAGAAAGAGAAGAAAAAGAGCAAAATTAAGAGTTAAAGCTGAAGAGTTAAACTATAAGAATGCAGATTTATTAAAAAGATTTATGTCTGATAAAGGTAGAATCAATCCTGCAAGAGTAACTGGTGCAAGTGCTAAGTTACAAAGAAAGTTAACTAGAGCAATAAAGCAAGCTAGAAACATTGCTTTATTACCTTACACAAACATAGAAAAGTAAGAAATTACTTTTTTGAGCCAAGAATTTATTTCTTGGCTTTTTTTGTAACTGAAAAAAAGATAACAAAGGCGATATATCATAGTAAAATATCCGGAAATAGTGTAATATTAAAAGTGTAATGACAGGGAATAATTGAAAATAGTCTGAAAGGAGTCTTAATAATTAAAACTTAGTCACGAATTACGCAAAAGATATACGAATATTAAAGTCGGTTCACGATTATTAAAATTAAGTGTACTAAAAAAACTTGGTTTTAAATGTGAATTAATAAAGAAATTTAAATGTATCACGAAAAAATGGAACGCGGATGCTTGTAGCATACACAGATAAAATACAGATTATCGCAGATAATTTAAATTTTTAGGTTTTAAAACCTAAAGAAGAGATCCGTGAAAATCCATTAGATCTACGTCATCCGTGTTCTATAGTGATCTGTGTCAAAAAAAATTTTGAATGTAATTATACATTGTTAATTATTAATTATACATTCGACCAAAGGTCGTACAGGGGGGAGAATTATGAAAAAAAAACATTTGATATTAGGAGCTATACTGCTTGGAATCTTGGGATTATTTATACTGTTTCCGAAAAAAGAGGAAGTGGTAATAAAAAGCAGGGAAGAAATAATAAAGATAGAGAAAGAAAAGAAGTTACAGGAAGATTTAAAAGAAGCTAAAAAAGAATTGGAAGAAACTGTAAAAAGAAACAAAGCTATGATAAAAGAGATGGAAGAGAAGGAAATAGAGGAAGAGAAAGCCTTGGAGGAGATAAAAAAAGAAATTTTATCTGAAATAGACGAGGTTAAAAGATCGGAAAAGTTAGATGGCTTATTAGAGGAGATAGATAAGTATAAATACAGCAGGGAGTTCAGTATCCCGGCATTGGTAGAATTAAAGGGAAAGTTACCGGAAACCGAAATTAGGAAAATAAACGAAAGACTTTATAAACTATACAGAAGCACAGATGAATTTGATAAGGCAGAGAAGATAGAGAAGGAATTAAATGGGGGAGGAAATATAGATGGGGAAGATGATAAGAAAGAGTTATAGGATATTCGTATTATTTTTGCTGGTGAGTATGAGTGTTTTTGCATTAAGCTATGAAAGAGTCGCAATAGAGGGGATTGATTCAGAAAATTACGATCAAATAAAGATAAATTTAGTCAGTATTACCGATAAGGATTTAAATCGGGTAGAACTTTTAAATGTAAAGGAAGTAAGAGATGGAGTAAGAAAAAATTATGATCCTATAGAGACTAAAAAAATTAGATTTAGTAATGGGGATAAAGTTACTATCGCTGGAAATGAATATAAAGTATCGAACAATAAAATACAGATAAACAGAAAAGATC
Organism: Psychrilyobacter piezotolerans; assembly: GCF_003391055.1. Classification (NCBI taxonomy): domain Bacteria; kingdom Fusobacteriati; phylum Fusobacteriota; class Fusobacteriia; order Fusobacteriales; family Fusobacteriaceae; genus Psychrilyobacter; species Psychrilyobacter piezotolerans. Next base: position 49,303 of record NZ_QUAJ01000022.1, on the reverse strand, counting down.
AATTTGTATATAAATGGAATGGAAGTTATTATAGCAATTTTTTGGAAGAAGAAGGGGAAGTGCGGACAGTTTCTTTTAAAGAAAAAAGATATTTTAAAGTAGGAGGTAGTTATTCTAAGCTTGTTTTAACTGAAGAATATACAGAACCAACTAAAGCAGAGCCTAGTCCAAAGATTGGAGAGCAATGGATCTATTCACAAATAACAATGGGATCGTTAGTTAATTCAGAGAAGTATACAATTGATTTCTATGAAAATATAGATAGGATAAAAACAATAGATGAAGATGGAAGTTTAGAGGAGTTATTAACTAATAATAAGTCTTATGATGATGATGTTTTTACTCATGATGAGTTAGAAAGATATAGTTATGCTGGAACTCCTAAGCCTATTGTAGAATTTAAACTGAAAGAAACTTTGGAAACACCTAAAAATGGAAAATTTGAACTGACAATCGAAGAAAATAATGTTTTCAAAAGAAAGATAAATGAAAGTTATACAATACCTGTTCCTATCACTGATTTTGAGGAGGAGGATTTAGAATCATCTAAAAATACATTTACTTATAAAGATAAGTATGAATTAGAAAATTTGAAAGCCTATAAATACCAGGAAGTGGTGTTTAGACTCTATACAGGGTCTAAGCATGATGAAGTACGTCCAATAAAAAGAATAGAAGAGAATGATTTAAATAATATAAAAAATAGTTATGTAGACTTTGTTTTTGAAAATAACGGCTCTGCACAGGAGATAGAAAAAGATGGAATAAAGGGAAGGTTTATAGAGGGAAAATTTGAAATTATGGGTTTAGAAAATGGTATTGATTATAATTTAGATTTTTATACCCTGAGATATAGGAATAACAACAATAAGGGGAACTATGCAGCTATAACCTATGAGGGGAGTATTGGAAAATTTAAGGGGAAGAATATAGCTTCTACAGATGATACCATCTGGTTGGAAGATATAGATACATCTGGATATAAAAATATACAACTAAATATGATAAGTATAACGACTGATAATTTATCGCTATTAAATTTAGAAAATTTAAAAGAAAAGAGAAATAATGATACTAAAAATGTTTTGAATCCCCCTCTTACTTTACAAGCGATACCTGTAATTGGAAAAATTATAAACATTGGCAGTAACAGTTATACAGTAAATGAGGATAATCAGATAATATTAGATCCAAATAATAAAAGATATGTCTATAGATGGAAAGCAGAATATAAAACAATTTTTGATGACAAAAGTGGGGTAGAAAGGGAAGTTAAATTTGATGTATTAGGAAATGATATTGCTAAATTATCTTTAACAGGTAAATATATTGAACCTGCAAAAATAGAAGAAGATAAGACCCCTTCCCATCAATGGGTAATATTTGAGTTTGATCCTGCAAAAGAATTTAAAGATCAAAATTATGAGATTGAAGACAGGGTTTTAAGCCCTGAAAGAAAAGGATATAGGCGTCTAAAAACTGTAGATTATGAAAGTAATTTGGATGATGTTTTATATGGTAGAAATGGATATAAGGCAATAAATGAATTTGATTACAGTGATGGAGTATGGAATTATAGGGAGCCAATTCCAGAAAAAATTAGTTCTGCAGGTCTAATAATCGAAAAGACCATAACCGAATCTAAGGGAACTTTAAAAGATGAAGATGAAAATACTTTATTATTTTATACGGATAACAAAGGTGATGGAATAGAAAAAATAGTTAGTGAATCTAAAGGGAATAAAGCGACCTTTAGATGGAATGAGGGGCCGCTAAATACCAACGGGGAGATATTAAACTATGATAAGGTGATTTTTAGAATAACTAAAAAAAGTGCTGGTGCAGATTATTCTTGGGATCCCTATGAGAATAGTAACTCTATAAATTTAATAGAGCCAACAGTTGAGGGGAATAAAGAATTAGAAGAGTTTTTGTATGGAAATGTTAATGATGAAACATATAGCTCAAATTATGTGGATATAGTACTGGATGCCAGTACCAGTAAAACTATGACCTTTACTAACGCCATAATTTCATATGAACAGACCAATAAAGAACTCCGAATAGTTGGTCTTCCGGTAGACAATTATACCATTCAATTTTATAGTGTAAAAAGGGGGCATGACGGCAGATATAAAGTTATTACCCGGGAAAATCAGAGGGAATTTAAGATGGATGTGTCGGACATTGCCAGTCTGGATTTTGAGAAGGAAAAGAATATTCATAAGATAGATTTTATAACTACTGGTACCAGCGGTGGAGCTATCCAGGTAAATGTAAACTTTATTACCAAGATGGAGAGGGAGATAGACTTAACAGTTGATAATCTAAAATCTGGTAAATTTAAAATCGAAGAAAAAAATGAGGGGACAGGAAAAATAGAGGGAATTGGAGAGGCTGGAAATATAAGCTTGAAGGAATCAGGGATGAAAAAGTTCCTATTCCCGCTGGATGTAGTCTTTGTCATAGATAACTCTGGTTCCATGCAAAATGAGATAAATAACGTAAAAGACGGGCTGTCAGCCTTCGGACAGGAACTCTATGACAGGGGATTTGATGTGAAATATAATCTGATTACCTTTGGTCCCCAACAGAATCGAACTTATGAAGACTGGGGGAACTATGTTGTTCCTACAGGGGACTGGAAAAATAAAATAGCAGAGTATTATGATTATAGTTATATGGCTATTTATAAAGATAAGTGGTTTGACGGAGCTGCTTTGGATAAAACTTCATCCCGTGAAAATGATTTAGAAGAATTGCTAGATGCCTTTGAAGAAATAAACTCTATTTCTGGATATTATGGAGGTCAGGAAAATAGTGCCTGGGGGATCCACTACGCCATAGAAAAACTACGTACCAATGGAAGATATCTGAGTTATTCTGGGGAGATAGTAGAAAAAGGAGAAAAAGGGGCATATATGCCATCGGAAAAGATGATAATCTTCCTGACCGATGAAGATATGGATGAAGATAATCTTCCTTCTGGTTATGAAAATAAAAATATATTGGAAGAATTATCTAAAGAGTTAGCGGATGAAGAATTTAATGGTCTGCCAGATGTAATAGATTTAAATGGTATTTTCCATGTAAGAAAGAGAGGTAATGATGCACCGGGTGCAAATAATACTAAAACTACTTATGATGAAGTTCCAGGTTTAGGATACAAATATTCAACTGGAAGACGGCGACCTGATGGAAGAGCTCATTATTGGGAAGAATGGGATGACAATGAAATCCCCATACTGGGAGAAGATACATCAAATGTATCGAATCGAAATGATCCACCTGAAATCTCCCATACTGACTTTAAGTACTATAATACCGCTAACAACTTTTTCATGTATGAGATGAAAAATAATGGAAGCGGTGTAGAGGGTGCATTAAATCGTGCGATAAATAATTTGGGAATTATCCAGAGATGGGATCTGTCCTATCTGACACCGTTCAACGAATATGACGGAACGACGAGAACTGTTGATTTTGAATTAGTAGGTCTTAAGGGAAGAGATGAAAAATCTATTGATGGAGAAATTACCAACTTAAACGAAGAGGAAGATAAACAGTACACTGTAAAAGAGGAAAAATTAGCCTTGGAATTTAAAGACCCTAGTGTAGATAACTTGAAGTTATCCATAGCAGACGGTAGGGGAACGATAACTTTTAGAGGGAAGGCAAGATACAATGAATTTGATGAAGATAATCATCCAATAGTGGTAGAAGACATGATAAATGAATATAAATTGGATGTATTAGATAGCAGCAATAAATTATTATTTAGCAGAAATACAGATAATATAACTATGAGTTTATCTGATGATGGGTGGTTAGAAACCAAAGTTACTAAAAATGGAATTTCTAAAATCTTAGAAGGAAGAGAAAAATCATGGGTAGAAGTTATAAATAACTCAGGGAAAGATATTTTGAGTTATATAGATAAGGTCAGATATACGGTAGAAGGAGAGAATACCTATAAGATTGAGTTAATGGTTTCTGAGGTAGAGAAAATAAAAACACTTAGTACAGGTGATCTGAAATTAAAGGTAGGAGGATATGACATTGAAGTTGATGAAAAAGAGTTTGAAGAATTAATGAAGGACAGATCGGATACCTGGTATGAATTAAAAAACACTTCTAAAACTTCCAATTTGTTGGATGATATTAAAAATGAAGATTTTGAGAAAATTAAAGATAATGAATACAGGATAAAACTAAGAGATTTAGGATTAGAAAATTTACTAAATGGAGTTAGTGGAAATGAGGAAGGGATAGAATTAAAAATTAGTAACACCAAGCTGGAAGAATTATCGGATACGGAAAGCTTGGAAGATACCTTTGGAGACCAGGGGTGGTATGAATTTAAAGTTGATTTAACAGAGGAAGAGATGCAAGCATTAATAAATTCAGAAGCTGTAAAATCATCCGAAAAAATCAATTTAGAAGCAAGGATAGTTACCGATTTATTTAACAAAACAGGGATACTGAAAGATGTAAAGGTGGATCTATCTACTCCTAAGATTATAAATGTGGATTTAAAGAATAAAACTATATTGAATTTTTTAAAAACCATGGTAGATTTAGATGGTACAGGTGTAGAGAACCCCGAAAAATATTCAGGCTATATTGATGAAGTGGATGGGAACTTTACTTTGCCGGAAGTTGGAAGTACAGGAAAGGTCGGAGATGAAATAGAGTTAGAAACAATTGTAGAGGGAAAAAACATAGATGAATTTGATGTCTATAATGGTATAGATGTAGAGGGGTGGACAGGAAAAACAGTTGAAGAAATATCGGACGCAGGTAATGATATAAAAAGATTCAAGGTTACTTGGACCGATAGAGTGGAAAAAGGCGATAAGATAACTTTGGTAAATGATGTAAAGAACTCCTATGGAATATCTAAAAACCAAAGTATAGACGTTTTAAAAGTGGATAATACGAGTATAGGTGTAGAGCCAGAAGTAAAAACTGCGGGAAATTCTGTAAATAAAATAGGTGGAACTTATTATATTAATTCTAATAGTGCGATTAATATAAATCCTAAGAGTGATAAGAGTATGGCTGGAATAGTTCTATTTGAGTACGATAAAGAGGTCGCAGATAAAAATAGTGATGGAAATTTGGGAAATCCAAAATATCCTAAGATAGGAGTTAGTGATAGCGGTAAGGGGTTATACGCAGGTGGAGTAATGGGTAATACTATTTCAATGGAGGTAGATACTACAGACAAACATACAACCGATGGCCAGTATATAGGTAGTGTTTATGGAATGAGTAAGAGCGGGAAATTAAATGAGATAACGGGATATGATGGAACATTTAATGAAATATTATTAGGGGACATTTCAAGACCTAAAAATTTAACTGTTATAGTAGATACAATAATTCCTAAAATCACCAATATATTGATAGAAGAATCAGCTGAAATTTCAGAAAAAAATTATTATTACTTTAATCTATCTTTTGATATCGAAGACTTCAATGCTAGTTATGAAAAATTAGAGGATAGCATTAAAGGTGGATATTTATTGGGAATAAAAAATGATAATACAGAAATTTTGGAAGAACCAGTTTACGGTGGCGATAAAACTGTAACGTATAAGATTAAAGTAAAGAAACCAGAGACTTCAAATGGATTAATAACAGAAATTACAATAACAGCAGAAGATAAAGCTGGAAATAGAAAAGAAGAAAAAGTAAAAATCAGAGTACCTAAGGATATAAAATTAAAAGTTTATGAAGATGTTCAGGGCTGGGGTGATTGGAAAAAAACAAAGATAAAAGATTCTGACAGAGAATATACCTTTACAAAGGGGGGATCAATTTCTTTAATTAATGATCCGGCAATATATGCTGTTGTTCCTAAAAGTACAGGTCCAGATGACGATACTGAAATAACTAAATTAAAAATTGAAAAGTTAAATGAAAACGAAAATCCTGTAGCTAAAAAAACATTAGATTTACCGGGAGGATCAGAGAATATTGAGATAAAATTTAATTTTTCTAGAGAAGGGAAAAATATAGTCAGGGTAACCCCAATAAGTAAAGCTGGGATAGAAGGAAAATCTAAAATGCTGAATTTTATAGTAGATACCAAGATAAATACTTCTTATTTAGATAATGAAATAATAGGCAGCTTAAATGGTAAAAATGTTGAGGTAGATCTTTCTAGGATAGAAGAATTGTCTGGCGTGGAAGGATATGAATATGTTTTTACTGTAGAAGGAAAAAAATCTGAAAAAATTACCAAAAGAAATTTAAAAGGAACATCATTTACTACTCCTACAAAAGGGTCTATAAGTGGAATTATAACAATTGAGACTTCTGGATTCATAGGCGGATCGAAAGGAACTTTACTCTTTTCAGTCTATGATAAACTAGGGCATAAAAAAGACTTTAGAAAAACTTATTTTATTCCTACAAAACCTAGTGGAATAATAGCAAAAGTAAGTGGTGAAACGAAGCAGAGGAACAGTAAAATAACGATACTGGCAGAGGGAAGCGGCGATAAATTTGAAGTAGAGAGCAATGTAGACGGAAGTTCAGAGGAAGAAACCGGTGCAAGCGTAAGTTCAGAGGAGGAAAAAGAAACTACTGTAAGTAGAAGTTAAAAAAAATTACAGCTATAGGCTGGGAGCAGAAATGCTTCCAGCCTATTTTGTTTTTTTATAGGAAATAAAAATAAACAAGGGTATATTAATAAACGGAAGATTTATAGGGAGGACGGCAGATGAAGAGTTATAAAATATTTATATTGTTTTTGCTGGTGAGTATGTCGATTTTTGCAGATAAACCAGCGACACCACCTGGTCAAGAAAAAAAAGTGCCTGTTGTAACTACCAAAAATGATGTGATTAAGGGAACTGCCATACCTTATGAAATGACAATAACATCAGGAAATGGCGGAGGAAATGAAATTGTGAAGGGATGGGTAGATTACCTGGTTTACAAGAGTGATACTAGAGAAATACAAATAGTTTTAGAATGTAAGAATAGTGGTGAGAAAGATGTTAAGGAACTGTATGAAAAAATAGCTGAAAATGAACCGGTTACAACATTTGAGAATGAAGTAAAAATAGGGAGATACTATACCTTAAGCCAGGATGGAAATATATGGACATTGACTTATACTTCGAACTTAAAAGCTGAGCCGGGAGATGAAGTGGAGATATCTTTTTATATTGGAAAAGGAGGCTTAAATGGAAATGGAAACCTGATAACGGTAAAATATAGAGTGCCTTATTCCCCTTTTGATATAGAGGTAAAAACCTATGAAGAGCTATATCAAAAGGAAAAATCAAATTCAATAAAAGATGGGTATAAGTTTACCAAGGGAGGATTAGGGTCAAATAATCTAAATCCAGCAATTTATGTTGTCGTTCCTGAAAATAAAGATAGTGACAAGAAAGGACAGAGAATAAAAAAAATAAAAATAGAAAAATTAAATGCAGATGGAAGCCTTATAGCTGAAAAAACATTGGATTTATCAGGAAAAACAGGTGATGTTGGGATAAGCTTTAATTTTTCCAGAGAAGGAGCCAATAGAGTGAGGATAACCCCTGTAAATGAATATGGAATGGAAGGAAAATCAGAAGAACTTAAGTTTGTAGTGGATACCAGGGTAAATACCTCTTATCTAGATAATGAAATAATAGGCAGCTTAAATGGTGAAGATGTTGAGGTAGATCTTTCTAAGATTGAAGAACTGTCTGGTGTGGAAGGGTATGAATATATGTTTACTGTAGAAGGAAAAAAATCTGAAAAAATTATTAAAAGAGATTTAGAAGGAAAATCATTTACTGCTCCTGCAGAAGGATCCATAGATGGAATTATAACAATTGACACTTCCGGATTCACAGGAGGATCCAAAGGAACTTTACTTTTCACCGTCTATGATAAACTAGGAAATAAAAAAACCTATGAAAAAACTTATTTTATCCCTGCAAAACCTACTGGAATAATAGCCAAGGTAAGCGGTGAAATGAAGCAGAGGAACAGTAGAATAAAGATAGTAACAGAGGGTAGCGAGGATAACTTTGGAGTAGACAGTAATATAGATAGGAGTTCAGAGTAAGAAGATGCTGCCATAAGTAGAAGTTAAATAAAATTACAGCTACAGGCTGGGAGCAGAAAGAAAATGCTACCAGTCTATTTTGTTTTTTGTCATAGAAGGAAATAAAAATAAACAAGAGTATATTAAGAAATAGAAGATTTATAGGGAGGGCGGGGCAGATGAAGAGTTTTCAAGTGTGGGCATTATTTTTACTCCTAAGTATCACGGTGTTTTCAAGTGATCAATATATATATTCACAGATAACAAAGGATAATTTAGTGGTAACGGACCAATATATCGTAGATAGATTTAATCTAGATGGGGAGGAGTCTGTATTCTCAGTTGAAACAGGGGATATAAATTTGGAAAATTTTTTAAACTCCGGCACCGCCTATGATGAGACAGTATTTACTAGAATAGAAAATGAACGGCATGATTATAATGGCGTTCCTAGATCTATGGTGAAGTTTAATCTAAACAAAAACACAGGAATACCCAAAGAAGCTGATTTTAATCTGACTCAAACGGATGAAAGCGGGGATATTCTGATATATAAAAGGTTGATAGATGAAAACTATACCATACCTGCTCCTACAAGTAATTTTAGAGAAGAAGAATTGGAAAAATCTAAAAATACTTTTCTTTACGATGACGAATACCGGCTGGAGCACCTCATAGCCTATAAATATCAAGAGGTAGTATACAGACTCTATACAGGAGCAAAACATGATGGAATTCGTCCTATAAAAAAAATAGAAACTGGAGATAATTTATCTGAATTTTTAAATGGAAATATTAATTATATAGATTTTATTTTTGAAAATAATGGAACTGTACAGACAATGGAAAAAAGTGGGATTACAGGTAAATTTATAGATGGCAAGTTTGAACTTATGGGATTAGAAGATGGAAAATCTTATAATTTAGACCTGTATACCCTGAGATATAGAAACAATAACAATACAGGAAACTATGTGGTAGCTACCTATGAAAGCAGTTTGACTTTTAATGGGAAAAATCAAAGCTCTATCCAAGGGAATACAGGATGGCTGGAAGATATAGATATATCCAATTATAAAAATATAGGTTTAAATGTAATCACTCTAACCAATGATGATTTATCCCAGATAAAGTTAAAGGATATAAGTGAGAAAAGGGAGATAGCTGTAAATACAGTTTCGGATATAGTTATAGATGCTCCTGCAGGTCTCAGCGGATCCAGTATAAATATAGGGGGAACCACCTATAAGGTCACAAATAATCAGATAGTGGTAGGGAGTACAACGTATAGTGAGTATGTAGAAGTAAGCGGAGTAAAATATCCGGTTATCAATACGAAAGTAACAATAGCAGGAACAGTATATACTGTAGCGGATGATAAGATAACTATAGGAACTATTAATTATTCTGTAGTAAGTGAAGATTTAATAGTAGATGAAAAAAAATATGTGTACAGGTGGACAGGCATCTATGATAGCGGTTTTACCCAGGAGGAGGGGAAAAAAAGGGTAGTTTCCTTTGATATAGAGGGAACTGATATCCCGCTAAATAGACAAATTGGAATATACATTGAGCCGGCTCCGGTAGTAAAAGATGAAAGGTATCCCCACCAAAGGGTGATCTTTGAAAGAAAGGATGGTTCGGGGAATCTAATAAACTATGAACTAAAAGATCAAAATTATAAAATGACAGACAGGATCTTGATACCGGCCAGACTGGGATACCGTCAGATGAAATCTATAGATTATGGGTCGACCTTGGGAGAATATCTATTAGGCGGGAACTATAAAAATATAAATGAATTTAAATTTGAAAATAATAACTGGAGCTATCTGGTGGATGAAGGTGTAGAAGGGATAATGGCGGAAAAAGTTATTTCGGAAGCTGCAGCTGAGCTGACAGATGAAGATGGAGAGAGCATCTTATTCTATACAGATGATGTGGGACACGGCCTGAACAAAGTGGAAGAGGGAGGAGACAAAGTTGTATACAACTGGACTGAGGGACCAACAAATACAAATGGGGTAATATTAAACTACGATAAAGTTATGTTTAGAATTATCAAGGTGCCTGAAGATGGAGTTATTACAGAAAATGTCAGCTATATGGTGGGAGAAGATGAACATACAGCAGAATTACCTAAATATTACTGGAATCCATATGATAACGCTAACCCTATAAATTACTTAGATGAAACAACAGATGGAAACTTAAGGTTAGAAGCATTTTTATTCGGTAATCCAGATGGCGGCACAAATGAAGAAAACTATATAGATCTAGTGATGGATGCCGGTTCAGATAAGGAGATAACATTCTCAAATGCAGTAATCTCGTATGAAGCTGCTAATAAAAATCTGAGATTGATAGGCTTGTCTATAGGAAAATATGCAGTGCAGCTTTATACGGTAAAAAGAGGTCATGACGGGACTTATAAGGTGATCACCTATGAAAATTATGACACCTTTGCCATGGATATACCAGAGATAGCCAGTGAGGAATTTGACAAGGAAAATAATATACATAAGATCGATTTTATAACTACCGGTACCAGCAGTGGAGCTATCCAGGTAAATGTAAACTTTATTACCAAGATGGAAAGAGAGATAAATTTAACAACTTCCAACCTTCAATCTGTTGGTCTGCCAGCTTTCAAACTATCGGAAAAAAACGAGGGGACAGGAGAATCAGAGGGAGTAGGAGACATTGGTCAGATAAGTCTGAGGGAATCGAATCAAAAGAGATTCTTATTTCCTTTAGATGTGGTATTTGTAATAGATAATTCGGGGTCTATGCAAAATGAAATAGATGCAGTAAAGGATGGATTATCAGCTTTTGGGCAGGAACTCTATGACAGGGGATTTGATGTTAAATATAATTTAATTACCTTTGGACCAGAACAAACTTCAAATACGATTAGAAATTGGTCAACTAAGGTAGATCAATATCTTGATGTTAGAAATTCGTGGTGGGGAGGAACTTCTCATTATATGGCTATTTATAAGGAAAAATGGTTTGATGGGTTGACACTGGGAGGAGTTAATCCTGAAAATAGGAGAGAAAAAGAAAAAGATGAACTAATCGACGCTTTTAATAATATAAGGGCAAGTTCTGGATATTATAGAGGGCAGGAAAATAGTGCCTGGGGACTCCATTATGCCATAGAGAAACTCCGTGCCAATGGCAGGTATTTGGATTATTCAGGGGAAATAACAGATGACAGCAGCAGCGGGTATATGCCGTCCCAGAAAATGATAATATTCTTGACCGATGAAAATATGGATACAGATAATATCGGTAGTCTGGGATATAACTCGGGAGATGTGCTGCAAAAATTATACGCTAAATTAAACAGCACTCATAACGGGATGGCTGATAACATCAATTTAACCGGATTATTCCATGTAAGAAGAAGAGGAAATACAGCTGATAGTGCAAATACGGAGTTAACTAAATATGAAGAGGAAGGAGTCCCAGATCTAGGTTATAAATATTCATGGGGAAAAAACAAAAATAATAATTATTGGGAGGAGTGGGATGATAGAGAAATTCCTATCTTAGGGATAGATCCATCAGATACCGGAAATGTCTATCATACGGATTTTAAATATTACAATACAGGAAACAACTTCTTCATGTATGAGATGGGATCTAGCGGGGAACATGTAGGAGATGCTCTTCAAAGTGCAATCAGTAATATAGGAATCATCCAGAGATGGGAACTTTCCTACCTTACTCCATTCAATGAATATGACGGTACTACCAGGACTGTTGATTTTAAATTAATAGATGTAAAGGGAAAAGATGGAACGCCAATATCCAAAACAATCAGAGATTTAGACGAATACCAGGATAAACAATATGCGGTACAGGAAGAAAAATTAGTTGTAGAGTTTAAAGATCCTACCGGGACTTCTCCTAAACTAAGTATAGTGGATGGAAGGGGAGTTATAACATTCTTGGCTAAATCCAGATATCATGAGATGAACAGCAGCGGGGAAACTATAATAATAGAAGATGTTATCAAGGAACGCAGCTTGAATGTATTAAAAACCGACGGGACTCTGTTATTCAGCAGAACTACAGATGATATAACTATGAGTTTATCGGAAGACGGATGGTCACCTCTTAAAATAACTGTGGTAAATCTAGAAACAATATTAGATAACAGGGCAGAATCCTGGGTAGGAGTAGAAAATCTTCCCATAGGAACAGATCCTGTAAAAGAGATACTCAGTTATATCGATAAGGTGAAATACAGGGTAGATGGTTCAAACAACTATGAGATGTGGTTAAAAAAATCAGAGGTGGATGGATTGATAGCTCATGATCTGGGAGATAATCCGGCAGTACCTTATTTTAACCTGGTAATAGCCGGCTCTCCTGCACGGGTAGATGAGGAATATTTTAAAGGTTTGATGGGAGACAGATCCGATGCATGGTATGAACTGAAAAATAGCTCCAGCGACCCGGACTTATTTTCTGGAATATCAAGTGATGATTTTGAGAAATTAGATGGGACCAGATATAGGATAAAATTGGGTGACCTGGATCTAAAGGAACTCCTGACAAGTACTGATGGGGAAGATATAGAACTCAAGATAAGTAAAACAAAGCTGGAAGCTATAGATGGAGATTCGGCTAATTTTGAAGACTTTGGCCAGCAGGGTTGGTATGAATTTAATGTAGTTTTAACAGAGACAGAGATGCAGATATTGAGGGATGCAGAGTTAAACGGAAACCCTATAGAGTATATTGATCTGGAAGCTACAGCAGTTACCGACCTGTTTACTCAGACTAAGATTTTAGAAGATGTAGCAATAGATGTAATACCTCCAAAGATAGTGGAAATAAGGGTAATAGATACAACGTTGAGAGCATTTTTAAAATCAATGAAAGTACTTGAGGATACGCAAGTATTTACAAATACAGAAGCTGAAAATTATTCCGGGTATTCAGCAGCCAATGAATCGGAGCTGGAAGACCTCCTGAGTAATGTTGGAAGTTATGTGAAGAAAGGGGACCTGCTGGATATTACTCTGATAATTGAAGATAAAAATTTAACTGAAGATGATATCTATATCGGTATAGACGAGTTGGGATGGAGGGTGCCTGATATCGATCCAGAACCCGATGGTCCTAATGGGGAGAAAAGATTCAAACTTAGCTGGCCAGGGGTAGAAGTAGGAGGAGCATCAGGTACCATAGGGATTGAAAATACTATAGAGGACAGGTATGGAAACACAGGGGATCAAAATATAAGTATATTAAATATCAATATGACAGATATCGTACCTGGCAGGACAATGACGGATATTAGTGATAATCCTATAAATGCTCATCCATCAGACGGCAAATACTATGTAAACTCCGATTATAATATTACTTTAACTGGAATTGGAAATATGTATCGTGCTGGAATAGCAGCTTTTAAATATGATAATACTAAGTCGGATAACAAAGATGGAGTGCCGACATACCATCATTCAGAGAATGGGCTTTATACAGGCGGGATAAAAGAGACTGAATTTGAAATTGAGATAGATAGTACTCATAAAACAGACGGAGAATATATAGGTAAGATCTTTGGGATGAGTAAGAGCGGGAAATTAATAGATATCAGCGACTATTCAGACGATGATTTTGATAAGATATTGGATACAAACTATGCCAGTTCCCCACTGAGTCAAACTACTATTATGGTAGATACAGTAGAGCCGGTGATATCAAATGTATCGATAATAAACAGGACATTTATGGATGTATACGGGGTAAATAGTGTAAATAGCAGTGGTACAACCTATGTAAAGGATGGGGATAAGGTAGAAATTTCCTACGATATCAAAGATTTTAACATGCATGATAAAGAGATTGTAAGTGGTATCAAAGGTGGATATCTATTGGATCTAAAAGGATATAGCGTGGATAATTTAAGTAGTGAGATAGCTTCACCTGCTGAAACAGGATTAGCAGATACCTATACTGTGACTTATACATTTACAATCAATGACTCTGGTACGACTGAAACAGATATAGATTTTAATATAAAAGGTGAAGATAAAGCTGGAAATCAAAGGGAACAAGAAGAAATTATTGTCTTGAATAACAATAAGCCAAAAGCCGTAATATTGAAAGTCTACGAGGGGGTAAAAGATTGGGACAATACAACTACCCAAAGAACTGGAGACAGCGGTCTTTCATCAGGGGGCTATGAATTCACCAAGGGAGGAGCAGGATCTTTAATAAGTGATCCCATGATCTATGCTGAGATCAGTGGAACAGGTGCAGATGTAAGGTATTTAAAAATAGATAAAAATGGAACTATAGATCCATTACTTGATATCTTGGGGGAGACAAGTGAAATCAAAATAGACGGCAGCAATGGTACAAAGTTTGGTACCGATACTACGAATATTGCTGTGATTACCCCTATAAGTGTATCAGGAGTACCAGGAGATGAAATGGAGTTTAAATTTATTGTGGATACAAGGATAAATACTTCCTACCTGGAAGGCGGGATCATCGGAAGTTTGACAGGGGGACATATAAATATAGATCTATCTGATTTGGAAGAATTAGTAGGAATAGACGGATATAACTATGATTTTGTTGTAGGAGGAAAGGTTGTGCAGCAAGGTGGAGAAGATGATCTTAACGGGAACAGCTTCACCACGGTACAGGGTGGATCTATAACAAGTAATAATATTGATATAGATACTTCGTTATTTACAGAGGGATCCAGAGGAGATTTAATAATTACGGTCTGGGATAGACTGGGACATGAAAAAATCTTTGAGAAAGCCTATTTTATACCTACAGAATCTCTGGGTGTTAAAGCCACTATAGAAGATGAACTCAAACAAAGAGAGAGTAAGTTAAAGATCATTGGTGAAGGAACCAGTGATAAATTTGAACTGGAAAGCAGCGTGGATAAGAGTAGTGAATAAAAGATAAAAAAGGGGTTTACCTGCTAGCAGGTAAACTTCTCTTTTAAAAGTTTCCGATGCAGAAAAAAAGAGTTAATTGGACATAGGGGGTAGAAAAAAATATCATTATAATATAATATATAAGGTATAGAAAAAATAAGTTATGATGTGAACAGAGGGGAAAATTATGGTAGTAGTAAAAAGAAGGATGGGGATCGGAGAGATACTAATAGAGAAAAAATTGATAACCAGAGATGCTTTGGAAAAAGCCCTGGAAGAACAAAAAAAAACTGGGGAAAAATTAGGAGAAATTTTAATAGAGATGGGTTATTTAGATGAGGAAAATATGCTGGGTGCCCTGGGTGAGCAAAATAAAGTAAATGTAAAAGTAATAGATGAAAAAGATCTGAAATTAGATGTGTTGGCAGTCCTGCCGGAAGAGTATATGAGGGAAAAAATTGTCCTGCCATTGCGGATAAATGGAAAAAAACTCATGATAGCCATGGAAAATCCAAAAGATACCTTTTTGATAGATGAATTGCAGATGAAAACCAACATGGTTATTAAACCGGTACTTGCCATGAAATCCAATATAATGGAATATTTGGGTAAATATATCCATAAAAGAGATGAGAAAACAGAGACTCAAACGGACAGTGTATTGGACGAATTGAATAAATTTGCAGAGGAAGATATAGAGATTGAGAGTAACTATAAAGACGAAGATATAGTTAGCAGTCTGGGGTCGGATAGTGCACCTGTGGTAAAGGGTGTAAATGCTATAATAGTAAAAGCTGTAAAACTGCAGGCCAGTGATATCCATATAGAACCCTATGATAAGGAGATAAGAATAAGATATAGATTGGATGGACTGTTAATAACTGTAAAAAAGATGCCTAAGCATATTATGAATGCAATAGTTTCGAGAATAAAAATTATGTGTGACCTGGATATCGCAGAAAAAAGACTCCCGCAGGATGGAAGATTCAGGATAAAAATGGGAGATAGACAGGTTGACTTTCGTGTGTCTACTCTAAAAACTATCCATGGGGAAAAAGTAGTAATGAGAATACTGGATAGAGGATCGGTGAAACTGGATCTGTCCAGTTTGGGTTATAATGAAAAAGCATTGGAAATAATAAATAGAGTTATTCAAAATCCATACGGAATTATACTGGTGACAGGACCCACAGGATCCGGGAAATCCACCACTCTATACTCTATATTGGATAAATTAAATCAGGAACATGTAAATATATCTACAGCAGAAGATCCGGTGGAATATGAACTGGAAGGAATAAATCAGGTACAGTGCAAGCCGGATATAGGGCTGACCTTTGCTGCTTCCCTTCGAAGTTTTTTGAGACAGGATCCGGATATTATAATGGTGGGAGAGATAAGAGACGGAGAAACTGCAGAGATCTCTATTAAAGCTGCCCTGACAGGACATTTGGTACTATCGACCCTTCATACCAATGATGCACCCAGTTCCATCCATAGATTATTAAATATGGGTGTAGAGCCATTTTTGATCTCAGCTTCTATATCTATGGTTATAGCTCAAAGATTAGTCAGAAAAATTTGTCCTCATTGTATAGGAAAGGATGGAGAAGCAGCCAATAAATTAATGGCTATGGATCTGAATAAAAATGATTATGAAGGTATGAGTTTTCAAATAGGATCCGGTTGCGGAAAATGCAATAATACAGGTTACAAGGGAAGAAGTGTTATATATGAAATAATGGAAGTAGATGATGAGATGAAAAATCTTATTTCCGGAAATACAACAAGTATAGAGATAAAAGATCTGGCGGTAAAAAAAGGTATGGACACCTTGAGGGAGTCAGGGATGAAAAAAGCTATATTAGGAGTGACTAGTTTGGACGAGGTGATGAGAGTCACGCTGTCATAAAAAAATAACAGACAGGAGAGTGAATCATGTTATATAAATATACTGCCTTGGATAGTCGTGGTAAAAAAGTTAACGGAGAGACGGAAGCTAAATCTCCTATAGAACTCAGAAAAATATTGAGACAGGAAAAATTAATCCTTGTAAAATCAACTAAAAAGACTAATTTTAGTATGAAAAACGGGATGTTTGAAAGGGTGAAAGCTAAGGATATAGCAGTCTTTACAAGGGGACTGTCCACCATGATAAATGCAGGAGTAGGGCTTATCAGATGTTTCGAAATTCTGGAATCCCAGGTTGAAAAACCTAAATTAAAAGCAGTCATCTCCCAGGTAAGGGAGGAGATAAGTGCAGGGATGCCCCTGGCAGTATGTTTAGCCAAACATCCTAAATATTTTGATAAATTATATATAAGTATGGTAAAAGCAGGAGAAGCATCTGGGATGTTAGATTCGGTGCTCCTGAAGGTAGCCACATCCCTGGAAAAATCTGAAGAGATAAAGGGGAAAGTAAAGGGAGCGATGATCTATCCATCCATAGTATTTTTTACTGCTATGGTTGTAATGTTTCTCATGCTTGCCTTTGTAATCCCGAAATTTATGTTGCTGTTTGAAGGAACAGGGGTAGAAATGCCGCTGCTTACCAGGATGGTTATGAGAGCCAGTGAGATTGCTTCTAAATATTGGTATCTATTCTTTGCAGGAGTGGGAGGAATTTTCTATGGTGTAAAAAAATCCATGATGACACCTAAAGGGAAGAGGTTTTTTGATGTTCTTCTATTAAAAATGCCGCTCATGGGAACATTTGTGAGAAAGACAGCCATGGCCAGGTTTACAAGAACCATGTCTACTCTTTTAAACAGCGGGGTGACGATTCTTATGGCCTTTGATATATCTGGTGAGATCGTGGGAAATACACTGATAGAAGAAGCCATATTAGGGGCAAAGGATAGTATAAGAGATGGAGCCAGCATATATAAACCGTTGGCAGACAGCGGACAATTCCCGCCTATGGTAACGGACATGATAGAGGTAGGGGAAGAGAGTGGACAATTATCTGAAATTTTGGAAAAAGTAGCGGATTTTACCGAGATGGAATTGGAGGAAGCTGTGAGAAATTTACTTTCTGCTTTTGAGCCTCTAATAATTTTATTTATGGCAGTGGGAGTAGGAATTTTGATCATATCTATGTTCCTGCCGTTATTTAAGATGTCGGATATGGTGGGATAATAAAAAAGGAGTAGAAGGATGGAAAAGGTTATTTCTGTAAAAAATATTTCCCTGGATTATAAGGAGAGGGATATATTTAAAAAGATAAAAGGGTCCAATGGGAGTACAGGGGTGGAAAATATCTCCTTTGATGTAAAGGAAGGAGATATTTTTTCCATAATAGGGCTCAATGGAGCAGGGAAGACAAGTACACTGAAGTGTATCTTAGGATTGATGAAACCGGATAAGGGCGAGATAGAGGTATTTGGAAAGAAAGAATTAAAGGGGATGGATTTTGAGAAAGTAGGTTATCTGCCGGAAATCTCCTACTATCCCAAGAGTATTAAGCTCATAGATCTCATGAGGTATTATGGGGAACTCTATAATATCCCCAAGGGTGAATTAGATAAAAAAATAGAAGTAATATTAAGAAAGCTAGGTCTGATCTCCAGGAAGGGTGACAGGCTGGAGAAGTTTTCCAAGGGGATGCTGCAAAAGGTTGGGATAGCTCAGGCCATCTTAAATAACCCTAAACTGTTATTTTTAGATGAACCCATGTCAGGGTTGGACCCCCTGGCCCGTGAACTGGTAATAGAAATAATATTGGAATTAAAATCCAAGGGAACCACGATATTTTTTAATACCCATATATTGGAGGATGTAGCCAGTATATCGGACAGGGTAGCTATAATTGATAAAGGCAGATTAGTAGAGGTATTGGATATGAAAAAAGTTATGTTGGAACAGGATGATTTTTTATTGAAGGATCATTTTATAAAAACAGTAGGAGAGAAGTAAAATGAAAAAAGTGCTGACTATTGGGAAGTATACACTGAAAGAAAACATATCTAATAAGGTATTTAACGGGATCCTCTATTTTGGGGTTCTATCCATATTCCTTACCACCTTATTGGATGAGGTAGCCCTCTACGAGGGGGGGAGAGTTATTCGGGATGGTGGATTATTTCTTACGGAAATTCTGATAATGCTGATAACCGTATATATATCTTCTACCTATGTGATAAAAGCTGTGGCTGAAAAATCTATCTATTTGGTTCTGACCAAAGCTGTGACTAAATCCAAATATATTATGGGGCTAAACCTAGGGATGATTTATTCTGTATTCTGCAATGTGTTTGTCATGGGAGGAATATTGGGATTGGTTCTGTATACCAAGGGAGAATTTGACTGGTGGTATATACGTGCATTGTTTTTTATAGGATTAAAACTGTCTATCGTGAGCAGTTTAGGAATATTTTTTTCCATAATCTCTGATTCCTTTGTGACCTCTACAATCTTTACCTTATTTGCCTATATATTGGGACATGGGGTTATGGAGATAAAAGCCCTCTCAGAAAAATTAAATGGGAGTGTATTTCAATGGATATTGGATCTGCTGTATATTATCCTGCCTAAGTTTAACCTGTTAAATTACAGGGATTATTTGAAACCGGCGGATACCGATTATTTATTGATTATTGGCTATGCAGCGGTCTATATAACCTGTGTTGTGGTGGCTACCAATATAGCTTTTGAAAAGAAAAGACTGTGATGAATCGAAGATTCATAATTGAAAATTAAGATCAAAAATGTACCACGAATGACGCAAATGTATGCGAAAAAAGATATGAAATTATTTTGGTTAAAACCTAAAAACAAAGGTTTTATTCGTGAGCATTAGTGAATATTAGCGGTAAAAAATATTTTGAATTTAATTTTGTGTTCATCTGTGTAATCTGCGTCAAAAAAAGGTTCTAAAGATTCCATCTTTAATACGGATTCATTTACTTTTTATCTGAAAAAGAAACGAACCAAAGAAAAGCAGACTTTTTCTAAATGATGTTATAGGGGTAAGTCAGAGGTGATTTACGTCTTTTTACAGCTACAGTCCTCGTTTCACTGTGGAACTTATTCTGTTGGACGACTTAGTAGAAAATCTACTGTGAAGTAGGGTAACACCTAGAAAAAGGATTAAAGTCAAAAAAAAGTGATAGAAAAGTTCAAGAAAATTCTTGAGCTTCCTCGTTATGGTTTCTCTTAAATAGAGAAGCCGAAGCAATAACCTCTGTCACGATTGTCATTGTAGGAACAGTACTGCTGAAGTAGAACGACTATAAACTTCAAGTGAAAGTCCAAAAATAAAGTCAGATTTTAGTCTGCGTCAAAGATAGGGTTTAAAACCAAGAAGAAAAGATTCAACTCTGAGAACCTTTGTGATCTCTAAAACTCTGCGTTGGAAGGTTTTGATTTTATAAATTCGTGACAAAAAGAAAAAAAGGTTGTGGTGTAAGTGATAAAAGACAGTAAAATATATATACTCCTGGGATGTTTGGGTTTGTTATTTTGGTTAAATCCATATCTCAAAAAAGATGAAGATGTCTTAGTGAAAAGCGGGTACAGGGGAACAGATGGGATGAGTCAGAATACCCTCCTCCTGCGGACTATGGGAATGAAGAAAGCCGGGACAGCATTTATATGGGTCGATCAGGTATTGACCGTGGGAGAGGGAGGAACCCCGGACCTAACCATAGAAAAGATAAAGGACAACTCTGATGAGATGGCATATTTAGACCCTTATTTTGTGACTAACTATAATTTCAGCGGGAGTATACTGGCACTTGTTAAAATTTACAAAAGGTTTGATCTGGCCAGTGAGATATATGAAAAAGGAATAGAGTATAACCCAGATGATCTGGTGTTAAAAAACTATTTTGCAGGGATGATGGCAGCTTCTAAAAATAATATGGAAGGATTGATGGTAAATTTTGAAAGGGTAGTGAATGAGACCAGGGATGATCTTCTGACCAGTATAGTGGCGTACCTATATGAAAAGCAGTATAAAAAACTAGGGGATAAGAAGGATCTGGAGAAGGCTGTTAAATACTGGAAGATCCTGGAGAATTCCAAGGATGAAAAATACAGGGAGATAGGGAAGAGGAAGATTAACAATTATCAATTAGGAATTAACAATTAAAAATTAAAAATAAAGATATTTAGCCGCCAATGACACAGATAAAACTAATTGAGAATTAAAAGATGAAAAATTAATATGTACAATTCACGGGAAAAGGTATTGTAAAAAGGATTGAAGAATTAAATTTTACTAATAAACCCTAATATCCTTGACATAAACTGCCGATATCATATAAAATACAATAGTTGCAAGGATAAAAACCAAAAAAAAAAGGATTTTTTATTTTTTGGTGTAAGATAAGGTAGAGCATAGAAAAAATTTTATTGGAGGTACGGATATGAAAAGATTGAAAAAAGGATTCACGCTGATTGAATTATTGGTAGTAATCGCAATAATCGGAATATTGGCAACAACGTTGGCACCAAAGTTAAGAGAGCAGTTAGCAAAGGCTAAGGACTCGAAGGCAATTGCAGTATTAGGAGCAGCAAGAACAGGGGTAAGCATATTGTCATTGGATAAAATGGTTCAAACAACAGGAACAACTATGACAGCTATCAAATTTAGTGAGATAATAGGTAAACTAGATAAAAGATCTAATGAGTTGATAGATTCTACTGGAGGTATAGCTATAGGTGGCTCAAGAACTGCTGCAGATGCCGCAGCTCTTACATACGGAGGAAAAGTTGCTTTTTCTTCAACTTCAAGTGGTTCTATTATGAGTGAAACAGGGACTACACCAGTTACGGATGATGGTGCTGATATATATTTAATGAAATCTACTGGTGCGGAAGCGTATAGTACAGAAGGAAAAGCTTGGTTAGCTTATTAAGTTAAAAAGTTAGATATGAAAGGATTTGAGAATTTTCTTAGATCCTTTTTTCTTGGTTTTTAAAACCTATTTTTGATGCTGACTAGAATCTGACTTTTTTAATCTCGACTTTTATTTTGACTCTAAAAATGAAGTTTATAGTCGTTGAGCTTCAGCTGTACTGTTCCTACAATGACAATCGTGACGTACTCATTAAGACAATTATAAACCTTCTTGATCCTCTTTGGTTCTGTTTCTCAGATCAAGCTGAGAAATGAACCCCGTTAAGGGCGGAACCCTTAGAATTTTCTTTGTCACGAATTACACAAATTTACAAACCTCTACTCCTACAGCACAGGTGTTTTTTTCCTGTCGCGGATTGTACAGATTTACTCAGATTTTTTAAACTCTTACTGCTATAATATAGAAGGGAAATTGTGGTTAGACTATTAACTGATAGTAAGATGATAAGGTATTTTAAAAGGTAGAAATCACAATTGATTTCTACCTTTTTGTTTTAAAACCCCAAACTATCCAGGATCTTCTCTCCTAACTTCCTATTTTTACCCTTATATGGATAACAGTGAATATGGATAGCGGGATTAAAGTTGATCTCGATGATTCCGTGATTACTGTCATTTGGAAGTTCCTTGATATCCTTGATCATCATATCCACACCGCAGATGGTAGCATCGGCAGCTCTGGCTGAATCTATGGCAATCTCCTTATATTCATCCAGAATATCATCGGTGAAGTCTATACTGTCTCCCCCGGTGCTGATATTTGAGTTCTCCCTGAGATATACAGTTTCATCTTTTTGAGGTATATAGTCAAAATTCAGGTTCTGGCCGGCTAAAAATGTCTCCTCGGCCTCTCCCAAAGCAATCTTCTGCAGGGGTTTTTTGTAGCCGGTTCCCCGTAAAGGATCTTTGTTTTTGTCCTCCACCAATGTTCTGATGGAGTGTTTTCCGTCACCTACAACATTTGCCGGTACCCTGTGGAGGATTCCCACAACTTTATTCTTTAAGACAAAAACCCTGTATTCCTTCCCCTCAATAAATTCCTCTACCAGAATGGAATCATCCTCTTTGAAGGCAAACTTCAGGGCATTTTGATAATCTTCTGGAGTAAAATCCTTGGGCAGGATAGTTATTCCCAATCCAAAATTAGTGGAGTTGGGTTTAACCACCGTCTTACTCCCCTGATATCTATAAAAATCATCCACAGCATCCTCTGAGTTGGTATAATATCCCCCCTTGGGAACCTTTATCTTGTTTTTTTCCAGTATCTTTTTAGTAACTAATTTATTTTCCATGATCAAAACTGTACTGTATGAATCCAGGGAAGTTTTAGTAGCCTGGACTATATATTCTGTCTTCCCGTCCACAGTCAGGGAAATAAAATTTTCCTTTCGGTCCAGGATCTCAAATCTTATCCCCCTTTTGATGGCATCCTTGAGTAAAATCTGGGTGGAAAGTTCCAAATCCTCATATCCCCGGAGGGCGAAGTTATCAACCAGGCTCTCTTTATAGTATTTTTTAGCCAAATTCAGGTTGAAATCTATAAATCCTTCTTCCCTGATTCCGCTTTCGATTTTGCTGGAGATAAGCAGGTCGGTGTCGTAAAATGATTCCACAGCCTCCCTAAGGGTATTTATATAATTTAAATCAGAAATTCCCAAGTCCTCTACAATTTTTTCCATCTTTGAAATTATATCTAACCCCAGGTCTTTTAAAAATTTAAATTCCCCCTGATTAAATAACTCCAAATCCGTTTTCCTGCCATAGTGGGCTACAAGCTCATGATTTTTATTCCCTTCCCAGATCTCCTTCTCTGTGAGGCTGTCTTCATCTGTAAACAGGCAGAACAACAGGAACAGGTGTACAAAGTATAACTGATCTATGGAGATACCTGTTTTTATCATGGGGTTCAGATCTAATAATCTGACCTCTAAATATTCGATCCCATCTTCTTCGATGGATTTCAATAAGTTTGTATTGTCTTTAGCTTTCAACCTGATGGGGCTGTAGTATTCCTTCTCATTGATTAATTTTTCCTGAGAGATCAATTTTTTTATGTCTTTTACATATTCTGCTCTGGAATTATATGAGATGTTGAATACTTCCTTGTTTTTATACCCGCACATCCCGTTTCTGAAGGAATTTCCTGAGGTGTAGGAGAATGAATCGGGTGCTACTTCATCCAGCATATCCACACATTTCCGGCTGTATGTACCGTGGATACTCGGGTTGGCTCCAAACAGGTATATGAGGATCCATCTGTATTTAAAGAAATTTCTGGATATTTTCAGGTAGATCTCATCTTTAAATAATTTGAAATCGGAAGTTTTAGATTCTTTGTGTAAAAGGTATAAAAATTCATCTTTAAAGGAGAAGTTATAGTGGATTCCCGATAAAAGTTGTTTTTGTTTACCGTATTTTTTCGACAGATAATCCCTGTATTTTTGAGCACGATTCCCTTCACAGGTTTCTTCAAATATAGAAACAGGGATATCCTCCTCGGCTGGCAGGGATGGAGGAGTGCTTTGCGGCCAGAGATATTCTTCCTTCAGTTCCAAGCTCACCATATCGTGTAAACTCTCTAAGAAATTATAAGTTTCCTCCACGGTGTCCATGGAGGGGGTAATCATCTCCACCTGACTCTCGGAAAAATCAGTTGTGATATATGGGTTTTTTAACTTATCTCCGAAGATCTCAGGGTGTTTTGTCATGGCAAGGTGACCGCTGGAATCTACCCTGACATTTTCTTTTTCTATCCCAAAATTACACTTAGTTAAGAATCTATTTAATTTTTTATCATTTATAATATTTATTAAGTTTTGCATATATATCCCCCTGACGGCTTTCAGCCCAATGAATAGTTGAAAATGAATAATGAATGATTAAATTTAAAACCTTTTCTTTACCACGAATTACACAAATTTTAAAATCTGATTTACATAGATATTTTTCAGCACAAAGAACCCCTTCTACTCTTTGAGCATCTCCCCCTTTATTAAAGGGGGAGAACAAAAGAGAGGGTTCGGTACTCCTCTTTTCTTTGTGATTAATTGTCTTCTTGGATTTTTATCTGATTTTACTTCTTTTAAATCTGTGTATACTTTAGTATCCGTGTGCCATTTACTTTATTTGTTTAATTTGTGACTAAGTTTTTTTCTTCTTTAAATCTTTTTAGATGGATCATAAACCAAATTGGAAGTGCTATCCCTTTGAGTATACTACTGATTGTGATACTCCACCAAATACCATTTAACTCCAATACTGTAGCCGACAGCAGGAGAGCCATGGGTATCCTGGCTCCTGTAAGAATTATACTTACAATAGATGGAGGCAATGTTTTTCCGATACCCTGGAACCCTCCTACAGTGGTCATCTCAACTACCATAAAGAGCTGTGAGACACCTAGTATTCGCAGGTAACTAGCCCCTAAACTGACTATATGATCATCCTGTAAAAATATCCGAAATATGGGCTCTGGAAAGACTATCAGGATGAAACTTACAAAGATTCCTAAAACAGAGATGATTCCAATGGCATTGAAATACCCCTTTTTTATCCTGTCATATTTTTTAGCACCATAATTTTGTCCTACAAAGGCAGCCAGTGCTCCCTGGAACCCCCCTGCTGTAATCCATGAAAGGGATTCTATCTGCACCCCTATCCTTTGGACAGCTATGGCATCTGCTCCCCAATTGGCTATGATCCTGGCTATGAACACAGAGAATCCTGTGAAAAGAATTCTTTGGGCAGCTATGGGAGTGCCTATTTTAAAGATATCCCTGGTTTTTTTCATATCATAGGTAAATCCATGGGTAAATATCTTATAATTTTTTCTCAAATAGATGAATAAGATAGTAGAAACTATTGTCTGGGCCAGGACTGTGGCTGTGGCAGCTCCTATGACTTCCAGCCTTGGGAACCCGAATAATCCAAAGATTAAGACGGGGTCTAAGATGATATTTAAGATAAGCCCGATACTGGTTATTAAAAATGGTGTCTTACTGTCTCCATGGCCATTGAATATCCGGGTGAAAACCAATGACAGGGCTGAAAAAAATATCCCAAAAGCTGTGATGGTCATATAATCTGCAGCCATCTTTTCAATTTCCGGGTTGTTTAGTTTAAAAAATCCTATAAGCTGGTATCGAAAAATTAAAATTCCAACTATAAAGACGGTGATAAGACCTATGGTATTGATAATAGAAGTTTCTGCGTAGGAGTTTGCTTTTTCATAATCTTTTTCTCCTACAGACTGGGATGTTCTGATCCCTGTACCTATAAAGATAAGGGCAGTTATTGCGAATCCGAAATTCAAAAAAAATCCAGCTGTACCGACTGCAGCTACTGCCCCATTTCCCAATCGTCCAATCCAAATCATATCTATCATGTTGTATGCCATCTGAATCAACGACATCCCCATGATGGGCAGGGAAAGGAGGGTCAGTTTATAGAGGATATTCCCCTCGGTTAAATCATATTTTTTCTTCATGTTTCCTCCAAATTACCCTCTCTTGCCTCGTCTTAACTCCTTTCTTGTTGTCGTTTCCACGAGGTCACGAATATTAGGAAATTCTTATAGTTAAAAAGAATTTTCTAAATGTGATATCAGAGGAAACTATCGAAATTGCTTCGAAGTATTTACGTTGGTTTCTCTATTTTTAGAGAAACTGTAAAAGGGAGGAGTAAGGAGAGTGCCGACAGTCGAGAGAGGGTTGTTATAATAGTTTTTTTATATAGTTAGCAGCTATATCTTCACAGTGGGCCAAAAGATCGATAGTTTTATCATCCGATATACGGTAGTGGGAATAATTCCCCTCCTTTCTTTTGACAATTAAACCTGCATTGCTGAGAATCTTTAGATGCTGAGATAGGTTTGCCTGGGTAAATTCAGTATCATCTACTAATTTACACACACAGAGTTCTCCGCTCACTAATTTTTTTAAGATCTTCAGTCTTAATGGGTGACCTAAAGCTTTGAATATTCTGGCTTGAAAATCAATGTTATTCATTCTTGCCTCCTTAAGTATTTAACTAATTAATTATTTGCTTATATAATAAACGGTTTCAAATATAAAAGCAAGAGGAATTTTTTAGAAGGAACAAATTTTTGTGCGTAACTTGGTGATAACATTTTAATTCTTTACTAAATTGGTGTATAATAAATAATATTATTTATAAAAAAAAGGGGTGTAGGAGATGAAAATAGCATTTGTGTGTAACGGAAATTCCTTTAAATCTATTATAGGTGAAAGGTTCGGGAATGAATTTAATGACGGAACTTTTGAGATCTATTCGGCAGGAACAAAACCGGCGGAAAAATTAAATGAAGCAGGGAAAAAAATAATGGAATCCAAGGGTTATTCTATGGAGGGTTATTTTCCTAAAGATATGGATACCCTGCCTCGTAAATTAGATGTGCTGGTAAAGATGGGATGTAACATAGATTGTCCGATCCATATGGCAGATAAAGTGGTAAATTTTGGATTAGAGGATGTAGATGATAAGGAAAAATGTATAGAGTTAATAGAGGTAAAAGTAAAGGAGTTATTGGAGACTTTAAAAAGAGGCAAAAAAGATGAGCCGGCAAAAGACTGTTGAGGAAATACAGCAGATAATTCCGGGATAGAATTAAAAGGAGATAAAAAAATAAAAACTCCCAGAGAGAAAAAGATGTATGAATATATCTGTTATTGTGACAAGGTAACCAAGGGAGACATAGCTAGTGCTGTATTTAAAGGGGCGAAAACTTTGAAAGAAGTGGTGGCAGTCACAGGAGCAATGATGAACCCTGATTGTGAGAGGAATAATCCAAAAGGAATCTGCTGCGGCAAGGATATAGTGGAATTAATAAAAGAATACAGCTGAGATAAAGTCAATTAATAAATGAGTAAAATGAAGGCAGGCTAAAAGTTAGGCGGGGAAAATAAAGGGGTGTTAAAAATAACAGATATATAGTATAATGCCCTGTAAAATATAATAAATTTAAGGAGTGATTATTCAATGAATATCATGTTATTTGGAGCACCTGGTGCCGGTAAAGGTACACAAGCAAAATTTCTAATAGAGAAATACGATATACCTCAAATCTCAACAGGAGATATTTTGAGAGCAGCTATAAAAGCTGGAACAGAGATGGGATTAGAAGCTAAGAAATTTATGGATGAAGGGAAATTAGTGCCTGACTCAACTATTATCGGAATAATAAGAGATAGATTAACTGAAGAAGACTGTAAGGAAGGATTTATCTTAGACGGGTTCCCTAGAACAATTCCTCAGGCAGAGGCATTGGAAAAATTGATGAAAGATATGAAAATATCGTTGGACAGGGTAATATCTCTAAATGTCCCTGATGATCTGATCGTAGACAGGATTACCGGGAGAAGGGTATGTCCTAAGTGCGGAGCATCTTTCCATGTGGAATTCAACCCGCCAAAATCTACAGATATCTGTGACTACTGTGGAGAAGGTTTGATCATAAGAAAAGATGATACAGCTGAGACTGTTGTAAACAGGTTAGCTTCATACCATGCTCAAACTGCACCATTATTTGATTTTTATACAGCTAGAGGAGTAATGGCGGAAGTAGATGGAACTCGTGAAGTTTCAGAAGTAAAGGAAGATATATTTAAAATATTAGGATAAAGTTATCTAAAAAGGTGAGGTGACTCACCTTTTTTATTAGACAGCAATTGAAATAACTCTTTCCTTGTTAGCGTTTTCCGAACTCTTTTATTCTTATTTTCCCCTGATTGACGAGTACAAAAAATTTATTTTTAGTAAAAGTAAATTTTATGATGTCAAAAGGGAAAAGAAAGTTTGAACAATGAAGAAATTTCATAAAACTATGACTTAGTGAGTTTATATAGATCCCCCTCACTTTAATAAAGAGAGGGGACTAGGGAGAGAGTTGAAAAAAATAAAAAAGAAAATGTAAGGAGGATTAAATGTCAATAACAATTAAAACAAGAGAAGAGATCGAAAAGATAAAGGCAGCAAACCAGATAATTGCCAGATTATACAATGAAATATTACCTAGTAAGATTGTTCCAGGGGTATCAACGAATGAACTCAATAAAATAATCGAGGATTATGTCAGAAGCCAGGGTGCAATTCCTGCAACAATAGGAGTAGGAGGGCCATCTAACCCTTATCCGGCTGGATCTTGTATATCTGTAAATGAAGAGGTAGTGCACGGAATCCCCGGGGATAGAATCTTACAGGAGGGAGATATAGTAAGTATCGATACTGTAACTAATTTGGATGGTTACTTTGGAGATGCAGCTATAACTTTTCCTGTAGGAGAGATAGATGAGGAGTCTAAAAAATTACTGAAAGTAACTAGGGAAGCTTTAGAAATAGGGATTGAACAATGTTACGCAGGCAATAGGTTAGGAGATCTCGGGAATGCCATCGAAACCCATGTAAAGAAAAATAAATTCACAGTGGTAAGAGATTTCTGCGGTCATGGAGTGGGACATACTATGCACGAAGATCCCATGGTAATGAATTTTGGAAGAAAAGGCAGAGGGATAAAATTAGAAGAAGGAATGGTAATTGCCATAGAGCCTATGGTAAATGCAGGATCATATAAGGTAGGAATTTTAGATGATGGCTGGACAGCAGTTACTAAAGATGGAAAAAGAAGTGCACACTTCGAACATTCGGTAGCCATTGTAGATGGAAAACCACTGGTTTTAAGTAGGTATGAAAAATAAAAATTCTCTTTACTGATATCAGATCTAAACCAGTAAAATAGAGTTTTTGAAGGGGATAACTGCAGATCTGTAAAACAATATTTTTATCTTTGTCAAAAACTAAAAAAAATAGGATGAAACAAAAATAAAAAGTAGACTTCTTGTGTGACTTATGATATAATAATTCGGTATTAACAATAAGTTTCGAGGAGGAAGTATGGCGAAACAAGACGTAATAGAATTAGAAGGAGTAATACTTGAAACGTTACCTAATGCTATGTTTAAGGTAGAATTAGAGAACGGACATGTGATTTTAGGTCACATATCAGGAAAGATGAGGATGCATTACATTAGAATCTTGCCTGGAGATAAAGTATTGGTTCAAGTTTCACCTTATGATTTATCAAGAGGTAGAATTGTTTACAGAAAAAAATAATTTTTTTGTGAGAGGAGGTTTCAAATGAAAGTAAGAGCATCAGTAAAGCCTATTTGCGACAAGTGCAAACTTATTAAAAGACATGGAAAGTTAAGAGTAATCTGTAAAACTAATCCAAAGCACAAGCAAGTTCAAGGGTAATTGAAAGCAACACACATTTGAAAAACGCGTACTGTAAAGACATGTTGACCTGTAGAGGCGATACTTTTGGGTGAAAATTCGGAGTAATCAAAAGGCATGTCGAGGAAAGTGTTTAGCTGGTTATTATACCAAGCGATATATAAAGTAAACGAGGAGGAAAATACGTGGCAAGAGTAGCAGGAGTAGATATCCCTAGAAATAAGAGAATCGTAATCGCATTAACTTATGTCTTTGGAATCGGACAAACAACTTCAGAAAGAGTTTTAACGGAAGCTGGAATCAGTTTTGATGTTAGAGTTAAAGATATGACTGAAGAAGAATTAAATAAGATCAGAGCTATAGTTGACGGGATCAAAGTTGAGGGTGACTTAAGAAAAGACATCAGACTTGATATCAAGAGATTATTAGACATCAGATGTTACAGAGGTTCTAGACATAGAGCAAACTTACCTGTAAGAGGGCAAAAGTCTAAAACAAATGCAAGAACTGTTAAAGGTCCAAAGAAAGCAGTTAATAAGAAATAATAATAATAATAAATCTAATTATATAGAAAAATTTAAGTAAGGAGGAGTTAACTTGGCTAAGAAAAGAGGCGCAGTTAAGACTAAGAAGAAATTAAAGAATATTCCTTTAGGAATAGCTCATATACATTCAACTTTTAACAACACTATCATCGCTATCACAGATACTGAAGGAAGAGTTGTAGCTTGGAAATCTGGAGGAACTTCAGGATTCAAGAACACTAAAAAAGGAACTCCATTCGCAGCTCAAATAGCAGCGGAAGAAGTAGCTAAAGCAGCTATGGAGCATGGAATGAAAAAGGTAGAAGTAAGAGTGAAGGGACCTGGTTCTGGAAGAGAAGCTACTATCAGATCATTACAAGCAGCTGGATTAGAAGTATCAAAAATTGTTGATGCTACACCAGTTCCACATAACGGATGTAGACCACCTAAAAAGAGAAGAGTGTAGTTCACTTATTCAAAATTATTGTAGATAAAAACAATTCTGATTATCGGAGTTAAATACGAAAAAAAAGGAGGATATAGGTCAATGGCAATTAATAGACAGCCTGTATTAAAGAGATGTAGAGCTCTTGGATTAGATCCAATAGTTTTAGGAATAAATAAAAAATCAAACAGAGGTCCTAGACCAAATGCAAATCAAAAACCAACTGAATATGCTATTCAATTAAGAGAGAAGCAAAAAGCGAAATTCGTATATGCTGTAATGGAAAAGCAATTCAGAAAGTTATATGAAGAAGCTTCAAGAAAAGATGGAGTAACTGGTCTTAACTTAATTCAATATTTAGAGAGAAGATTAGAAAATGTAGTATACAGAATGGGGTTTGCTTCTACTAGAAGACAAGCTAGACAAGTTGTATCTCATGGACATGTTTCTGTAAATGGAAGAAGAGTAAATATCGCGTCTTACAGAGTTAAAGCTGGAGATGTTGTAGCAGTTATAGAAAATTCAAAAAATGTTGACTTAATCAAGACATCTATAGAAGAGGCTAACGCACCTGCTTGGATCGAATTAGATAAAGCTAACTTTGCTGGAAAAATCTTACAAAACCCTACAAAAGACGATATGGACTTCGAATTAGATGAAGCATTAATCGTAGAATTCTACTCAAGATAATAAGTTTTGAGAGCACAAAATTTTATGTAGGAGTGATTCAATGTTAAAGATCGAAAAATTAGCAAGAAATATAAACATTACAGAAGAAAAAACTAGTGAATTTAGTGGAAGCTATGTAGTGGAGCCATTATATAGAGGGTATGGAAATACGATTGGTAACGCACTTAGAAGAGTGTTGTTATCATCTATTCCAGGAACAGCTATTAAAGGTGTAAGAATTGACGGTGTTTTAAATGAATTTTCTACTATGGAAGGTGTTAAAGAGGCGGTAACTGATGTTGTCCTTAATGTTAAGGAGATCATCGTTAAAGCTGATGAGCCTGGTGAGAAAAAAATGACATTATCAATAGAAGGGCCAAGAGTTGTTACAGCTGCTGACATCATTCCTGATGCTGGTATCGAAGTAATAAATCCTGATCATGTTATCTGTACAGTTACTACTGACAGAAGAGTAGATATGGAATTTATTGTTGATACTGGAGAAGGATTTGTAGTTGCAGATGAAATCGACAATACAGATTGGTCTGTAGAGTATATTCCGGTTGATGCGATATATACTCCAATCAAAAAAGTTTCTTACTCTGTGGTAGATACTATGGTAGGAAGACAAACTGATTTTGATAAATTAACATTAAATGTTGCAACTGATGGAAGTGTTGAAATCAGAGATGCAATTTCATATGCAGTTGAGCTGTTAAGTTTCCATTTGAACCCATTCTTAGAGATTGGTGATAGAATGGACAGCTTAAGAGATCAAGAAGAAGAAGAATTAAATGATGAGCCTGTAACTACTGTTGTAGTAAACAATGTAGCAGGAACAAAAATTGAGGAGTTAGATCTTACTGTAAGATCATTCAATTGTCTTAAAAAGGCTGGAATTGAAGATGTTGGTCAACTTTCTGAGATGGGATTAACTGAATTGTTAAAGATCAAGAACTTGGGAAGAAAATCATTGGATGAAATTTTAGATAAAATGAGAGAATTAGGTTTTGACTTACAGGGTAACAATACCTCTAATTAATTTTATAAGCAAAGGAGGCTAGCTTAAAAATGAATCATAATAAATCATATAGAAAGTTAGGTAGAAGATCAGAACATAGATTAGCTATGTTAATGAACTTAACTATTTCTTTAATAAATGAAGAAAGAATAGAAACAACTGTAACTAGAGCAAAGGAATTAAGAAAGTTTGCTGAAAGAATGGTTACTTTAGGAAAAAAAGGAGACTTAGCGTCAAGAAGAAGAGCACTTGCATTCTTAAGAGACAAAGATACTGTAGCAAAGTTATTTGCTGAAGTAGCTCCTAAGTACACAGAAAGAAACGGTGGATATACTAGAATTATGAAAACTGGTATTAGAAGAGGAGACTCTTCACAAATGGCAATAATCGAATTAGTATAAAACTATTATAAATAGCTAGATCACTATGTGATCTAGCTATTTTTTTTACTAATAAAAATTAAATTTAAATAAGAAATGAGAAGCCAACCGGCTTCTCATTTCTTATTTTTTTGAAAACCTATGATTTACTATGAGTGCCCCGAACACACATCCCATTCCGATAAAGGAAATAAGGTTTGGAGACTCATTGGGTAAGATGCTCCAGCTGATGATGGCTCCAGAAACAGGAATAAAAAACTTAAACATATTTAATTCCGATACCTTTACCCCGTCTACCTGAATTAAGAAAAACCAGATAGAGAAGGCAACAGCTGAGACTAAAGCCAGCCAAACCAAAGCTATATAAAAATTAACTGGCTGGTTCAATTGGATCTTTCCTTCGAAAATTCTTCCCATCCCCAAAAGGATAAGTCCCCCCCATAACATCTGATTGGTAGTTAAAAATACTCCTGAAATTCCTTTTTTTATCTGTGCTACCTTGATATTGGCAAAACTGGTCAGGGTGGAATTAGTCAGGAGCAGGAGAATTCCAAAGATCTCTTTTTGGCCAACGGGTGTAAGAGGTTTGGAGTTGACCATAATAACAACTATTCCTATCAATCCCAATAATATACTTAACCCCTTATATCTGTCCATCCTGTCATCAGCCATGGTAAAGTGAGTCATAACAGCTGTGATAAGCGGCCCAGACCCGATAACGATAGCAGCAGTAGCTCCTCCTACATAACTCATGGCTATATAGTAAAGTGCATAACCTACAGCAGTATTTAGAAAAACTACATATGTGATTACCCTTCTATGGAGGATAAGCTGGCTAAAACTGTCTCTTTTCCAGGAAAATGGGATCAAGAGGAGTCCCGCTAAGGTAAAGCGAAGTCCCGCAAATGTAAAGGGCTTCGGCATATATTCAAATCCGATTTTGACCCCTGCAAATGCAGTGGACCAGAGGAGGCAGGCCAGTATGGCCAATCCTGCAACATATTTTTTCTTTAATTTCATTAAATGCTCCCAGATTATTTTCTGTTAAATTTCTCTATAACCCTGTCGATACTTTTGGCAGTGATCATGGATTTAGCGGCTTTAGATGCAGTTTCTATAAGAGGTTCTATCTCCTCAACCCTGTCTTTTTTACTGAATGTATCTAAAACAAAGTTCACAACTTCCTCGGTTCTTTTAGGTTTTCCGATACCGCACTTTATCCTGATAAACTCTTCCCCAAGGTGGGAAATAATAGATTTTATTCCATTGTGTCCCCCGGCTCTTCCCTTTCTCTTTATTTTAAGTTTCCCCAATGTAATATCCATATCATCATAGATGACTATGAGATCTTCAACGGGATCCAGCTTATAGAATTTTACAGCTTCCCTGATGGAATCGCCGCTGAGATTCATAAATGTCATAGGTTTCAGTAAAAACACCTTCTCTCCATCCACAACAGCTTCTCCAAAATCAGCGTTGAATTTATCTCTGAAATTAGTCACTCCTAATTCTTCCGCTAAATAGTCGATTACATCAAATCCTATATTATGCCTTGTCTTATCATACCTGTTTCCTGGATTACCCAGTCCTGCTATTAATTTCATTCTTTTGTTCTCCTTATCTTAAAATTTATTCATCATAAAGAACCCCTACTGTCCTTTGGACATCTCCCCCTTTATTAAAGGGGGAGAACAAAAGAGAGGGTTCGGTGAATCTCTTTTTCTTTTTTCTCTGTGCAACTCTATATTTTCTCTGTGTAACTCAGTGACCAAATTTCATTTCTTTTAATTTATATGATTAACAGTTAAGTTATTCACTATTTATTCAGTCCATCTGCAAAATAATTTTTCATCTCTTTTAAAAATTCGCCCTTATCTTTAATATTATTTGTAAAGAAGAATTCAATACCCATATAATGAGCTACTCCTAGTAGGACCGATGATATTATTCTTTTTTCTTCAAATTTATAGGGAAGATCTTCCATGGTTTTTATATACAGCTCATCCAGGGAATTATTATAATCTATAACCATATCTTCAGCTATAAATTCCGATCTTCTCAAAAGTTCATATTTATGAGGCGATTTCCCATAAAATTCCAATAACAGATAGAGGAAAAGTATATGAGTTTCATTTTGAGAGAAACCCTTTTGAACATTATCTTTAAGGAAACAAAGGGTTGTCCTTTTTAAATTTTCCACGATTTCCCGTAGAAAAATTTCTTTATTTTCGTAAAAATGATAAAAACTGCCTACACCTATCTGAGCTTCTCCGGCAATATCATTTATGGTAACCTTGTAATAATTTGTCTCGCCAAAAAGTTTTTCCCCTACCTCTAAAAGTTTATGTTTCTTATTGCTGCTATTAAATAAAACCCTCAAATAAAAATCCATATCTTCAAAAGTTTCGACTTCTAAATCACTTCTATTAAAAAATCCATGGAGGAGGATGTGTGCTAAAAACTTTTCATCTATCTCAAGGCCTCTTTTTACAAAATTAACATTGATATACCTTATTCCTGACATTATAAAGAGATATTCTAATTCCTTTAATTCCCTTCCATACACAACTTTCAATGCTTCCAGATAAACTTTTCTGAGTTTCTGTTCATATTCGATAAATTTATACTGTCCCTCCCGGTAGACTCTGATAAGGGGAAATTCCTTCACAGTTATATCGAAATTTAGAAGGATAAAATTTTCCATCCTGGATCGGAGATCATCCCCCTCTATATTTTTAAACTGCTCCTCGATCCTGTTGCTGGTTTCCTCCAAAAGATATGTAAATAACTCCTCCTTATTTCTGAAATAGTTATAAATTATACCGTTTGAAATTTTTGCATTTTTACAGATTTGAGCTATTGAAACTTTTCCATATGAATCTCTTGAAAAAAGATCAATGGCTGAATCTATAATTTTCTGTTTAGTCTTTATTTTCATACTTCCTCCAATAGCAGTGTTATTTTGTTCACCACTGAACACCGATTTATTCTCTCTATTATAACACGAAAGAAAAGACCATAAACAATTAATTTTGTCCATGGTCTTTTCTCTCTCTTTCAGTATTTGACTATGCTTTTTTTTCAGTTAATTTACTGATTTCATTGTTTAAAAGTGGTAAGATCTTATTGACATCTCCCACGATACCAAGATCTGCCGTATTGAATATAGGGGCTCCCTTGTCTTTATTTATAGCTATAATATATTCAGATTCCTCCATCCCGGCAATATGCTGGATAGCTCCAGAGATTCCCAAGGCAAAGTAGATATCCGGTCTAACAGTCTTTCCTGTTTGTCCCACCTGTCTGTCATGACTCATAACTCCGGCATCTACCATGGCACGAGAAGTAGAAACTGTAGCCCCGATATTATCAGCTAATTTTTCTAGATTTTTAAAGTTTTCAGCTGTTCCAACTCCACGACCACCTGAAACTAAAATATGAGCATCCTCTATCTTAACCATTTGCTTAGCTTCCTTTACTTCTTCAATTAATCTAACTTTGAACTTGCTGTCATCAAAATTCACACCAAATTCTACGATTTCACCGGTTCTGGCAGTGTCCACTGCTAATTTTTGCATTACTCCAGGTCTAACACTGGACATCTGTGGTCTGTGATCCGGGCAGACTATGGTAGCCATCAAATTTCCGCCAAAGGCAGGACGTGTCATAAGCAGTTCCCTCTCTTCAGAAATTTCAAGAGATGTACAGTCTGCTGTAAGTCCTGTAGATAACCTTGCAGATACTCTAGGAGCCAGATCCCTTCCTGTAGAAGTGGCACCGATTAAAATTATATTTGGTTTTTCAAATTTTGAGATAGTATCAAGTGCCTGGGCATAAGGTTCAGTCAGATATTTATCTAGTCTAGAATCATCTACATAGATTACCCTGTCTGCTCCGTGTGAAATAAGATCTTGACATTGATCTTTAATCCCATATCCTAAAAATACTGCTACCAGTTCCTCTTTCAAGGTATCAGCAAGCCCTCTACCTCTGCCTAATAGTTCCAGGGAAACATTTTGAATTTCCCTAGATTTTTGTTCTATAAATACATATACGCCTTTATATTCGTTTAAATTCATAGCTCCCCCTACCTATATAATGAAATTTTCTTTTAATTTATCCACAATTATTGTAACAGCTTCCAGTGGTGTAACTTCATGAATTTTACCTGCTGTTTTAGCACCCTTGGTAAATGATTTTTTTACCTTTGTAGGAGAACCGGCAAGCCCAAGAACTTCTAGATCGATATCGATCATACTGGTATTCCAAACTTCTATTTCTTTCTCTCTCACAGCCTCTATTATTTTAGATACCGACATATATCTTGGGTTATTTGCTTCAGATAGTATAGTAAGTACACAAGGAGTTTCTGCCTCTAATACTTGGTAACCATCCTCTACTCCTCTTTTTACTCTGATTAGATTTTCTCCTGCGATACTCATCTCTTTTACATATGACATTTGAGGTAAACCAAGGTGTTCCGCTAACTGGGGACCAACTTGTGCTGTATCTCCGTCGATGGCCTGTCTTCCTGTGATTACTACATCAAAATCTAATTTTCTTAATGCACCTGCTAAGGCATTTGAAGTCGCCAGTGAATCTGCCCCTGCAAATTTTCTATCTGTTAATAATATTCCTCTGTCCACACCCATTGCAAAAGCTTCTTTTAGAACTTGCTCTGCCTGAGGAGGTCCCATTGTAATTGCCGTGATATGTGCTCCATGAAGATCTTTTAATTTTAAAGCTTCCTCTAAGCCAGCCTTATCATCTGGATTGATAATACTAGGAACTCCGTCTCTGATCAATGTTCCTGTGATTGGATCTAATCTGATTTCTGTGGTATCTGGTACCTGTTTTATACAAACTACTATATTCATAAAATCCCCCATAACGGCTTTTAGCCGAATTAACAATTGATAATTAAGAATTTATAATTAAATTCAAAACATTTTTGAACACAGAGGTTCACAGAGTATTTTTCGGTATATCTCTTTTTATTCTCTATCTCTGTGACCACTGAGTTTTTACGTCGATTCGTGTAATTCGTGGTTAAATTTTCTTTGTTATTTTAGTAAACTTCCTGCTATTACCATTTTTTGAACTTCAGAAGTTCCCTCATATATCTCAGTTATCTTGGCATCCCTCATCATTCTTTCTACAGGATAGTCTCTAGTATAACCATATCCTCCATGGAGTTGGACAGCTTTTGTAGTTACCTCCATAGCTGTTTCCGAGGCAAATAATTTTGCCATGGCAGCTTCTACAGAATATTTTTCTTTCTTATCTTTCTTTGTAGCAGCTTTTCTAACTAATAATCTGGAAGCCTCTACTTTTGTATCCATATCAGCCAGCTGGAATTGGGTGTTTTGGAATTTAGAAATTGTTCTTCCGAATTGAGCTCTCTCTTTTACATATTTCACAGTTTCATCCAATGCACCTTGGGCAATTCCAAGAGCTTGAGAAGCTATACCAATACGCCCTCCATCAAGGGTCATCATAGCTATTTTAAACCCTTTTCCAACAGCTCCTAACAGATTTTCTTTAGGAATTCTGCAATCTTCAAATATAAGTTCGCATGTAGCCGATGCCTTTATCCCTAATTTTTTTTCTTTCTTTCCAACACTGAATCCCTTCCTGTCTGCTTCTACAATAAATGCCGTGATCCCCTTCAATCCCTTAGATTTATCGGTCATAGCAAAAATAACATATACATGTGCATACCCGGCATTGGTTATAAATATCTTGGAACCGTTGAGTACCCACTCATTGGTTTCTTCATCTAAATAAGCTGTAGTTTGCTGACCAGCAGCGTCGGTTCCCGCATTAGGTTCAGTTAACCCGAATGCACCAATCCATTCACCGCTGCACATCTTAGGTAAATATCTTTGTTTTTGCTCCTCTGTACCAAACTCATAGATAGGAGCCATTCCAAGTGAAGTGTGTGCAGATATAATTACTCCTGTAGTTCCGCAAGCTTTGGAAAGTTCCTCTACTACCATAGAATACATGAGGTTGTCCCCGCCTTCCCCTCCGTATTCCTTAGCTATAGGAATACCAAAAAGTCCTAATTTAGCCATTTTTTTCACTGTTTCTACAGGAAATCTTTCCTCTTCATCGATCTCCCCAGCTATAGGTTTAACTTCTTTCTCTGTGAATTCACTGATCATCTTTTCTAATATTCTGTATTCTTCATTCAATCCAAAATTCAATTTATGCCCCCCTTTTGTTACAAAAAGTTATTTTTTTCACTTTTTTCTATAAAAAATTATTTCTTACTAAGTTTATATAACTTTTTATTCCCACTGTCAATAGTTTTTTTTTATTTTAGTGATTTTTTTTGAATAGTCACTCACTAAAGTACAGGAGGTTATTTTAAAAAAAAATAAATTATTTTTTGCTGATTTTATTTATAATGTAAATAAGAATAGTTTGTTTATGGATTTTAAGCATAAAAAAAGCATACTTTTATTACGCATTTATTATTGACTAAATTAGGTATTGGTGGTAATATTTTATTGTTTATTGAATTGTCTCTCAAAAAAATGAGGGTGTATAAATATAACTGTCATAGATCAATGAAAGAAAAAAGTGTTGTAAAATGTTTATAAAATGCAGAAATTGTAGTATATATTAGTAGTGAAGAAAGATTAAAGGGGGGTAAAAATGAGATTAGAAGGAAAAGTGTGTGTAGTAACAGGGGGAGCTAATGGAATAGGTGCCGAGATGTCAAAATTATTTGCTAAAAACGGGGCAAAAGTAATTGCGGCAGATATGGGCGATTTGGCCTATACAGCAGAAAATGTAGAGGGATATAAACTCAATGTAACAGATACGGAAGCTTGTGAGACATTTTTTAATTTTGTAGTGGAAAAATACGGAAAGATAGATGTTTTGGTAAATAATGCCGGGATAACTAGAGATGCACTTACTCATAAAATCACAGATGACATGTGGAATATGGTGATAGATGTTAATTTAAAAGGTGTATTTAATCTGACTAAATTTGTAGGACCTCATATGATGACTTCAGGGTCAGGATCTATCATCAATATATCATCGGTAGTAGGAGAATATGGAAATGTGGGTCAGGCTAACTATGCGGCTACAAAAGCAGGAGTTATCGGGCTTACTAAAACCTGGGCAAAGGAATTCGCTAGAAAAGGTGCAGCAGTAAGGGTAAATGCCATAGCCCCAGGTTATGTAATGACCGATATATTAAAGACTGTTCCACAGGACCTGTTGGATAAATTTGCTAAAAAGACAATGCTTGGCAGATTAGGTCAGCCAGAAGAGGTAGCAACGGTAGCATTATTTTTAGCAAGTGATGATGCAAGTTATGTAACAGGACATACTCTCAGCACAAATGGTGGAATGAGGTTATAGGTAAAAAAAAAAGAAAAGTAGTTATAAATTTCACTTTATAACTGGTGGGATTTTTTATAAGGGGTGTTGAGATGTCAAAGGTATATATAGTTTCGGCTAAGAGAACAGCAGTAGGTAGATTTATGGGAAGCTTAAGTGGGGTGAAAGCGGCAAAATTAGGTGGAGCAGTCATAAGAAACATAATTGAAGAAACTAAGATAGATCCTAAAAATATAGATGAAGTAATCTTGGGGAATGTACTTTCGGCAGGACAGGGTCAGGGAGTAGGAAGACAGGCAGCTTTAGATGGTGGAGTTCCAACGGAAGTCCCGGCGTACACAGTCAATATAATCTGTGGAAGTGGGATGAAAACTCTCATGTTGGCATATAATGCCATAAAATGTGGAGAAGCTAACCTGATAATGGCTGGAGGAGTGGAGTCCATGTCTACAGCACCATACTTGATCCCTGGATCTACGAGGTCCGGGCATAAGATGGGAGATTTCAAAACTATAGACCATATGGTTTTTGATGCTCTTACAGACGCTTTCGAAGGTTGTCATATGGGAGTTACAGCTGAAAATATAGCCGAGAAATACAATTTATCTAAGGACTCTCAAGATGCCTTTGCCATGGAATCTCAAAAGAGAGCAGCAGCTGCTGTAGACAGCGGCAGGTTTAAAGATGAAATAGTACCTATGGAGGTAAGATCTGGAAGGGAAACTGTTATTTTTGATACCGATGAACATCCAAACAGAAAAACAAGTTTAGAAAAATTAGGAAAACTGAAGACTATCTTCAAAAAAGATGGAACAGTCACAGCAGGAAATGCTTCTGGAATAAATGACGGAGCAAGTGTAATGCTGGTGGCTTCAGAGGAAGCTGTAAAAAAATATGATCTGACTCCCCTGGTGGAAATAGTTGCCACTGGACAGGGCGGGGTAGATCCGTCTATCATGGGGATGGGACCGGTTCCTGCTATTAAAAATGCTTTGGAGAAAGCTGATATGACATTAAAAGAGATGGAATTATTGGAGTTAAACGAAGCCTTTGCAGCACAATCTCTTGGAGTGATGACAGAACTGACTAAGCAATATGATGTGACTTTAGATTGGTTTACCGATAAAACTAATGTAAATGGAGGAGCTATAGCCTTGGGGCATCCTGTAGGAGCCAGTGGAAATAGGATTACCACGACTCTTATCCATGAGATGAAAAAAAGTGAAGTGAATTTTGGACTGGCATCCCTCTGTATTGGAGGAGGAATGGGAACAGCAGTGATCCTAAAAAATGTAAAATAAACTATGATTAAAAAAGGGAGTTAATCGGTCTAAATGACCGATCAACCCCCTTTTTCTTATCTAAAAAATTATAAAACCCTAGATTATGCCTGTCTGGATGCAACGTCATGTTGTTTTTTTAATTAAAATTCTCTTCCACATATTTCTCACTGACTACAGCAGCTACCGCGCCGTCAGCAGAAGCAGTTATTACCTGATATAATAATTTTTCCCTGCAATCTCCTGCAACATACACACCTTCTAGATTTTCTCCGGTAGAAGAAAGTTCTGCGTTTAGAGTTTTTTCATCTGCGATTAAGAAACCACCGGAATTAACCACTAGTTTATCTTTAAATAACTCGGTATTCGGGACATTTCCAACCAGAACAAATACACCAATTGGTTTATCTCCTCCGTTATACTCTGTAACCTCCCCGGTTATCTTGTTTTTTAGAACGATACTCACAAGGCCTTTAATGGGGTCTCCCTTCATCTCTTCTACAACGGTATCCCAAATAAAGTTTATCTTCTCATTTTTAAATGCTTTTTCCTGGATGGATTTAGCAGCTCTTAACTTATCTCTTCTATGGACCACATTTACTTTTTTAGCA
This sequence comes from Psychrilyobacter piezotolerans, assembly GCF_003391055.1. Classification (NCBI taxonomy): domain Bacteria; kingdom Fusobacteriati; phylum Fusobacteriota; class Fusobacteriia; order Fusobacteriales; family Fusobacteriaceae; genus Psychrilyobacter; species Psychrilyobacter piezotolerans. Next base: position 6,926 of record NZ_QUAJ01000022.1, on the reverse strand, counting down.
AATTTAGTTAAAAATATAGCTTCCTCTACAGCTGTATCTCCCCCTCCAATGACAAAGACCTCTAAATCCCTTACGAAAAATCCGTCACAGGTAGCACAGTAGGAAACTCCTCTGCCGGTATATTCTTTTTCACCAGGGGCACCGGCCAATCTAGGAGATGCTCCGGTAGCCAGGATAACCGACTTAGCTTTGTACTCTATTCCTGATTCACCAGTTAGGGTTTTTATCTTCGATTCCAAATCAACCTCAATGATGGTATCGGTTTTAAACTCACATCCGAAATTTACAGCCTGATTTTTCATCCTCATTGTAAGCTCAGTACCTGATTCGGAAATCATTCCGCCGGGATAATTTTCAATCTCGGATGTGGTGGAAATTTGACCTCCTACCAGCATATTTTTTTCGATTATCAGTGTTTTCATCATTCCTCTAGCGCCGTAAAGACCGGCGGATAAACCAGCAGGGCCGGCTCCTAATATAATTAAATCATATAAAATTTCCATAAACATACCTCCTAAAACATTACTATTACATAATATAACTATATACTTATTTTACTTAAATAACAAGAATAATTTATTTTCTCTTTTTCCCCTTGCAATTGAGTAAAATGGAGGTATAATTGTATTAAAATATAAAAAAATGGAGGATGAACCTATGAAGGAAAAAATTTTAAAGTTGTTAGCTAAATCGGAACCACTAAAAACTGGGGATATCGCTAAGATGTTGAAGGTCGACAGTAAGGAAGTTACCAAAGCTATAAAAGCCTTGAAAAAGGAAGGAAAAATTATTTCTCCTAAAAAGTATTTCTATACAGTTGAAAAAGTGGAGGAGAAATTAGTTGTGAGCAAGAAAGATTTCGTGTCTCTTTATAAAGAAAAAGGAACTTTTAAAACTAAGGTGGAAGCTGAAACAAATTTAAATGCCTTCATAGATCTTGTGGGAGAATTGTTGGCCTCTGGAAAAGAAGTGAACTTCACAGGATGGGGAAAGTTTAAAATAGTTGAAAGGGAGGAAAGAAAGGGAAGAAATCCTCAGACAGGGGAAGAAATCACTATTTCTGCAAAAAAATTAATTAAATTTAAATCTGGGAAAAAATTAGACGAGAAAGTAAATAATTAATCTGGAAAACAAAAAAGATTCATATATAATTTCTATTAGTATTTTTGTCATTGATATTAAAAAAGGAGGAATTAGATGAGTAAGATAAAAGTGAATAGTGTACAGGATGTAAGAACAGAATTGTTGTTTAATTCAGAAAATGATATAAAAATAAGAACCAGAAATGTAAAAGTGAAATATGAAAATGGAATTTCTAGGGTTATCAGACACTTACCAATAGAAGCTTTTTTACATATATCGGAAGATGAAAAATTATTAAAAAAAGCAAAGATAACAGATTTTTATATAATGCGTGAAGATGCGGATGTCATAGTGTTTTTAGATAGCAGTATGGATGTATCAGCATATGATTCAGTTTCATATAAAGCATTAAAAGAGTTAAATGATAGAGATGTGGTGAAAACTATAGTTATAAAAAATGGAGAAGATCTTTATGAAGAGTATAAAGAAAAAATTAAAAATACGTTGGAAAAAGTAGTTATAAAAAATGTAGAATAGACCAAAATTTAGTTTAATTTAAATCTTCTTAGTTAATGGGGTAGAATCTGTTAATTAGGGGGATTTTTTATTGAAACAATAAAAAAGATGGAAGCAGGAACCTCCATCTTTAGCATATAATTAGTCCATAGGAAGGCTTAGTAGTTTTCCCCTGCTGCCATAATATTGTTGATATCAAAGGCATGACAGGGAGTTACTCCGTATACCATCCCACAGTGGGGGCAAGTATATTCCATAGTTACCATTGTGATTTCTTCATTACATTCATGACATTTAAAAACAGCCGGGATTGGCATAGACTGCTGACTGAATCCCATCATTCTTACCTTATCAACCACTTGCTTTCCATTTTCAAAACTTCCGTTACATCCATCATGCATATTTTTTTCCTCCTAATTTTTTATTATCTCAAAATTTGCTTCTAATTCCTGGCCGTACCTAAGTTTAGTTCTCATCCCCTGGATAACATCATCCAAAGATTCTAATTTATGTAAGATAGCCTTCTCTTCAACTGTGATCTCCATTACTTTGTCGATCCCGCCATTACTGATGATTATTCTTTTATCTCCCATAAGTGCCAGGATAGGATCGTGGGTAGCCATAAGAACTATCTTTTCTTCTCCTACCAGCAGATCCAATGCTTTCTTTCTGTCGATCCCGGCGTTTTCTATCTCATCTATTAGTACAATTGGTGATTTACTCAAAATAGCTACATCGGCGATCATAAGAGCCCTGGACTGGCCGCCGCTAAGGCTGGTGATAGGTGTATCTAAGGCAAATTTTTCTCCGGCCAATTCATTGGCTTTATTAAATATTTTTTCTATGACCTCCCTTTCATTTTCTACCATCCTGCTCTTGGCGTGGAGCTCGATAAACTCCTCCACGCTGAGATCCATGACAAAGTTCATATTTTGTGATAATTGTGCTACCAACTTATTGTTGCTGGAAAATCTGCTTTCTATATTCATAGTTTTTCCATCGATAAGGATAGTTCTGTTTGTGGGGGTATCTGCGTTAGCTCCCCACTCTATATCAGCCAACAATCTGCTTTTCCCGCTTCCGGTGGGGCCGACGATGGCGATTATCTCACCTTTATTTATAGTTAATTCCTCAAAAGTTTCAGCTTCCTTATATTTATTAAATCCTGGTTTTAGAGTGATACTTTGAACTCTTTTGTCCTCTTTAATTCCTAAGAAGTCTATCATTTGGTTGGTGTATACGATAAATGAATCGATGAGCTCATCCGGAATGATGGCTTTTTCCTCTAAGATTTCCGGGTCTAAAAGGTTTAGGTGAGCAATAAGTGTCGTGTCTTTAGCGTCGTCTAAATCAATGAGATGGTCCGTTAAAAAATCTTCGATGAAGGGGTATAAATTAAGTAATTCTGCTATGGTTTTTCTGTCTACTATATTTTTATTTATCATTATTTATCCTCCAAATCTATTTTTCTGACATTTCCCATTTGATGTTCTTCGCCAATCCTGGTCTCTCCTAAACAATAAGAGCATAGAGCGGAAGGCATAGAGAATCTTAATTTCTTACCTTTTAAAGTTTTTATTTCCTCATCTTTGCTGTAGATAAGGGTAGAAAATTCATATGCACCCTGACCAGTCAATCCGTTGACATGCATTGTAGTAGCTCTGGGGTTTACAGATGTCACCCTGGACATAAATACTTCCCTTTCAGCCTGAGATACGATATCTCCCTTTGTAATTACAACTATATCTGCTGTTTTAAGCATAGGTCCGATTTTTTTAGGAGTATTGATTCCGCTTAAGTTATCGATAACACAGATAGCTTTTATATCCTGTATATAGGGTGAACATCTGTTGCATAATCCTGCACTCTCTGTGATGAGGAGATCTAACCCTTGTTTTATCCCCCACTGGGTTACTTCTTCTATATTACTTACAAAATAATGATCGGGACAGAGTGATGCAGATAAACCTTTTTTAACAGGAACACCGATTTTTTCATATAAGATATCGTCATCGGTATACAGACAGTCAAACTTTACGACTCCTACTTTGACACCTCTGGATTTTAAATTGTCTATTGTTTTTATTATTAAAGCTGTTTTCCCTGATGAAGGGGGGCCGGATACTGTTATTAAATTCATAATTTATATTCTCCTTATATGCTCATGGCAAAATTTATTGATTACTGATTTTTTGATACAGATTATTCAGCACTAAGTAACCGCTGAGGTCATCACCAAAGAACTATTAGTTTATTACATAAGCATAGAACTTTGAGAAAGTGAGATAAAGAGGTACATAAAGTTAAGCAATTCAGAATTCTTAAATCAGAATTTAAAATTATTTTCTCTGTGTATCTCGGTGTTCTCTTTTCTTCGTGTTGAACTTTTTTTTATATTCGTATATCATCTGTGTCCAATTTTTTATTTGTAAATTAGGCTTTCTTAGCTTCTTGAAAAAATAGTTTCTCACAATGTTTTAAGATGGCTCCGATATCGTTGTTTTTTATATAATCCCATCCTACCCACATAAACTTCTTGTCTCCTAAGTTGTTTTCAACTTCAGGGTTTACAGTCGGGAATAGCCCTTGGTGGGATAAGATTTCGCCGATCTCCTTGGATGCAAAGAAGTCTGCCAGGGGCTTTAATTCTTTTTCCTTGGATTTTTTAGTCAGCATAAATATTGGTGATAGTGCAGCACCATCTTCCGGCCATTGTGCTACCATTGGTCCCCCTTGTCCGGTCATCTTAGTGAAAAAATACGGCATGATTGTCACTGCGGGAACATCTACTTTCAGTTTATTTGATTTAACCATTTGAGATGGATGCATATTTTGCAGGAGTGTTTTTCCTAATTTTTTTACTCCATCTTCTCCATAGTTTTTATAGATACTGATCAAGATCGCATTAAACAGATCAAAATCAGATATGGGTAAGCTTACTGAATTTTCAAACTCAGGTTTTAATAAGTCAGCCCAAGATTTTGGGAAAGGCCTATCCCCTAAGGCATCTGTATTGACTAAAAATACAGCTGGAACCACTGCCAGCATAGAATAATCTCCATCGGGGTCTTTCAGCGATATATTTTCATTGTTGAAATCTTTATTGTATTCTGTCAATCCGGTGATATCTTTAAAGATCCCCTCATGTTTGAATTTGCCCATTAGTTCATCTTCGAAAAAAAGATCAAATCCGGCTGAGATAAACATATCTGCTAGTTTTTCAGGATGATTGGCCTTTATAACATCTTCCTTTAGCCAGTCAAGCCCGCTGGATGCAGCTTTTAATTCGTGATTTATCTTCATCCCTGTTTCTGACTGGAATTTTTTTAATCCCTCCAGAAGCGGGTTTTTAACCGGGCAAGGCAGAAGTCCCATGACAGATACAGCGCCTTCATCGCTAATTTTTTTACTTAAATTAACATCTTCCGAATTTCTATCCTGCTCAATTATGTCATTTAACAGTTCTAAAAATGTATCTACATTTATTTTTTTAGCTTCCAAAGCTTTTTGTATAGTGATCTTTCCTATTGTATTGAGTAAATTTTTATTGTCTAATCCCTTAAATCCCTTTGAATTAAAAAAATCAATAGTTTCTGGGTAAGTGTTTACAATTTCTTTTAAGGTCATCTCTTTTTTTATATGATTCATTCTTTGCCACCTCGACTTTTTATTTTATGATTTAGTATACTATAGAAAGAGATGAAACACCTGTAACATAGGTTACGAAAATTTATTTTTTTAAAATTATTTAAAGTTGAAATTTATTCTTGACTTGGTATATAATGAATTATAAATGTTATGCTGATATATTGAAGCAATATAAAGATTGGGGGAAATTTTATGGATATATTTGAAAAGTTAAAAAATGTAGAGATATTTAAGGGTATAGATGATGAAAATTTAAAAACTTTGTTGATTGAATTAAAGTATAAAGTTAAAAAATTTGATAAAAATGAAGTTGTAGCTTTTAGGGGAGATGAGATAAAGGATCTGATAATAGTCACTGAGGGAGAGGTCTATACCGAGATGCAAAAATTAAATGGCGATTCCATAGTGGTGGACAGATTGCCAGAGGGAAGTGTTTTAGCGGGGGCATTTATATTTGGAAAGGACAACAGATTTCCGGTAGACGTGGTGACTGCTTCAGATTCGGAATTAATCTATATATCTAAAGATGAGGTTATAAGAATGTTTCAGCTGAATGAAAGGCTGCTACAGAATTATTTAGGAGTAATAAGTAACAAAACTCAATTTTTATCCAAGAAAATTTGGTTTTCATTTACCAATAAAAGTATAAACAATAAGTTGATAGCTTACCTTCTCAACAATATGAATAGAAATAATTATGTGCTGCTGCAAAACTCTATGAAAGAGATTGCCCAGATGTTTGGTGTTGCCAGGCCGTCCTTATCTCGTGTGCTGAAAGAATTTATAGATGAAGGAGTAATAATAAGAAAGGAAAAAAACTTATTGGAGATCCCGTCCAAAGATGTTTTGTTGGAAAAAGTAGATTAATTAAAAAATTAAACTTTTTTGAAGCACACCGCGTCTGATAGGTATAAGCAAATGGAAATAGTAATATTTTTTTCATTTCTTTCTTTCCTTAAAGAATAGATAAATAAAAATCTCCTAACTGTGTGACTATTACAGGTAGGAGATTTTTATTTTGCTTTTATCGCAGTTTGCACAAATTAAAAAGGATTAATACATTTAACTTTTTTCTTTAAGTATGAAAATTTTTAATGCTCGTATATCTGTCAGACCTTAGTCAGCGTCAAAAATAAATATGTGAAAATGAGGTTTTAAAAATCTGTGTAATCCGTGACCAAAATAAAGGTTTTGAATTTACGAGGGGTAATTTATGAATTATCCGTACAGTTTAGAAGGAGAAGTGAAAATTTTTTTTTTGATTTTTTTATTGTTGGGAATAGATGTGTTTTATCGGTTGGAAGTCAATGAAATTAAAGAAAATCGTGTTTTGTGTGTGTTGACCTTGGAGTTGAATAAAAATGAAAATAAAAAAAACTTTATAAAAAAATAAAAAAATCCTTGACGAAAATTTGTAAACGCGGTATACTTCTTCTTGTCCGCGAGGGAAAGCGAAAGCGACCTGAAGCGAGGCAGACAACAGGACATTAGCAATTAAATAGAGAAAGAAAGTGTAAATTAAAAACTCAATTGTCGTTTGAAACTTGTTTCAAACAATCGATTAAGGTGTACAGTGGAATGAACCACTATAAAAATAATTATCTTTTAATAGATAGCTAAACTTCATTTATGAAGTTAGGATATAAATTTGAATGTAGAGTTTGATCCTGGCTCAGGAT
>NZ_QUAJ01000021.1 GCF_003391055.1 Psychrilyobacter piezotolerans | reverse complement strand
AAAAAAGCTTTTAGGTTGTCGTTGGTAAGAATATCTTTAAGTGTAATAGTAGTCATAATAGTTATTATACCAAAAAACCCCCAAGATGGGGGCTGGGGGTTGAAGAAGCGTTAGCTTTTTTTTATTATCTAGATGTTTTCACATAATCATTATACTGGATACAAAATGTCTTAAATTTTTTTGATTTTAAAGGTTTTGTAGAAAAGTACCCTTGAGCATAGTCACAGTTTAATTTTTTTAGAAGGTTAAAAGTCTCAATGTTTTCAACACCCTCAGCTATAATTTTTAACTCCATAGATTTTCCTAAAGCAATGGAGGACTTAACTATATTATAATCTTTTGAATCGATATTCATATTTTTTATAAACATTTGATCTATCTTCAGCTTATCAAATGGCAGATTTCTGAGATAAGATATTGCAGAAAAACCAGTCCCGTAATCATCCAAGGCAAAAGTTATCCCATATTTTTTTAAACATCTCATAACCGAGGATATTTCCTCAAAATCTTCAATTAAATTTCTCTCTAAAATTTCAAATTCTAAACCTTTTAAACTTTTATCATAATTTTTTAAAGTATTGATAATTGATTTATTTTTCAGACATGCTATAGGTGTATTTAAAGCTAATTTCATAAAAAATCCATCCCTTTCCCACCCTTCCTGGATCTCAAGGGAAGTTTTAATCAGCCAATTTGTAAAGGTATTGATCAGGTTAGTCTCCTCCATATAGGGCATGAATAAATCTGGAGAGATAATTCCTTCCACAGGATGAACCCATCGTATTAAAACTTCAGCAGAACTGATTAATCCGGTTTTGAGCTCTATCTTAGGATGAAAGTAAAGGTGAAACTGATTATTTTCAATGGCTGCAGGCAGTTCGTTTAAGATAGAAAGTTTTTTATCGTGAAGTTTATTAATATTATCATTAAAATAATAGTATGAAAACAAGTTAGTCCTTGCGTAAGCCCGGGCTATCTCTGCATTCTGTAACAACCTTTCCTGGGTGTCGACAAATTTTGCTACACCGATACTCAACTCAGGATAGATCAAAATATTACCTATAGAAATATTTTGCTTTAAGATATCTATTTTTTTTTCAAAAGAATAGGGACTGTAGGAATCCATCAACAGTCCGAAAGTATTATCCCTGAAATGAAAAAGTTCCACCTCATCCTGGGATAGTTTTTTTAAGTTGAGAGATAAATTTTTTATAAAATCTTCCAGGATAAAATTACCATATTCATTTAGGATCTGGTTGAAATTTTCAATTTCAAAAAGAGTTAAATATTTACCACTAAGATGCTTTTTCTCCTTAAAAAAAGTATCGAAGCATTTTCTGTTAGCTATATTTGTAATTCGATTATAAAATGTCAGTTTTTCTATATCTTTTAATGTTTTCAATATTATATCTATAATAAACCCGTTTGCAGTACCCACAATCATAAAAAATAAAAGTCTGTATATCCAATTTTCAGGAGACTGCATCTCCATAGTTGCAACATCTAAAGGAACGAAACTGGTGAGGTAGCCGGCTATACTCCCAAAGAAGAGCCCGCCCAGATACCCAAAATGAAATGCTGCTAATACCAGTGGGATATACATAAGCTGTATATAAACATATTTAGTCCCCCCTGTAAGGTAAACGATTCCCAAAACTGTAGAAATTAATATAAAAACAAATAAAATTGAATAAAGAATATCCATTTTCTGAGGACGGTACCACTTTTTGATAAGTTTAATAAAAAATTTAGTATTCTGCACAGCAAAACCACCCTTAAAAAGTTATATCAATATTATATCCCAATAACTACCTTATTCAAAATTAATTTTTTGATTTGAATATTTTATGACAGGATCGGGAATCGAGAAATAATAATTACGAATAGTAAAATATTATTGTATAATAAGTATAGAATTGGTATTATACCTCAGAGATACAATAGAGATACAATATAAGAAGGTGATTGAAATTGCTTATGAATAAAGAGCAAGAAAAAATAGCATATACAAAACCCAATGGACATATGCTCATAAAAGGAATAGCAGGAAGCGGAAAAACAACGGTAGGAATATGCAGGATATCATATTTATTAAATAATTATTGTCATGATAAAGATGATAATATTTTATTTATAACATTTAACAAAACCCTGGTTAACTACGTATCTTATTTTTATAATAAGGTCGATAATATAACTCAATACAATATGCATTCATTGTTCGGCTTCCCAAAAGAAAGGGTAAAGATAACAACGGTTGACAGTTTGATGTATGGGTATTTTTTAGAGTATCAAAAAAAATCCAAGGCAGACCTGAAACTCAACCCGACCAACCATAAAAAACACGGTATTTTGAATGAATTAATAGAAAAATTAAAGAAAAAATATAATGAGGTCACTATTTTTGAAGATGGGAATACTGCTTTTTTACTGGAAGAAATAAATTGGATCAAAGCCTGCAACTATATAGATGAAGCTGAATATCAGGAAGCCAGCAGGATAGGGAGTCTGAAATTAGGGGTGACCACCCAAAAATTACCTAAAAACTCCATAGTCAGGAAGGCAATATTTGAATTGATGGAACTCTATACAGAAAATCTTTTAAGAGAAAATACCATAGACTACAATGATATGAGACTGATCGCTTTGGAGGAATTGGAGAATAAAACTAAGAAAAAATATACCCATATTTTGATAGATGAATGCCAGGATCTGTCCAAGGTACAGCTGGAATTTATAAGGGGATTATACGAGAACAAAAGTCACTCTAGTTTCACCTTTTTATTTGACAGTGCCCAGAGTATATATTCCCACTCATGGTTAGGTATGGGAGGGGAACGGACATTTGCCAGTATTGGGTTTAATATGATAGGGAAGAGTAAAACTCTCAGTAAAAATTTCAGAACCACAACCCAGATATCCAAGGCAGCCTACAGCCTCCTGAATAAAAATGAGATGATTACAGGAAATTCCGACTATGTAAAACCATACCTTATCGACAGATACGGAAACTATCCAATATTTAAGGAATTTTTATCGGAAGGAGAACAGGCGGCCTATGTAAAAAAATTATTGGATGGGAGACTTTCAAAAACTCTTAAGAGTGATATAGCTATAATTGGAAGGACTAAAAACCAACTGCTAAATTTTAAACTTCTCATGGAAAAATTGGGAGTAAAGACCACATTTATCGATCGTGGAAATGACGACTTTGATTCCAATGAGATAAAGTTATTTACCATGCACTCCATAAAGGGAATTGAAACTAAGGTAATAATAATGATCTCTTTAAATGAAAAAATACTGCCATTTCATTCATCTAATATAGAGGAATTAAAGGAATATGAGGAGATACAGGAACGTAAACTGATGTATGTGGGGATGACCAGGGCCATTGAGGAATTGTATCTGTTATCCTCTGAAACTCCCAGTAAATTCATAGGGGATATAGGATACAAATATTTGCAGATAGATACCGATAAAAAGATAAGGATATTTTATAATATCCCTGTAGATGATTATTATTTTAAAGACCGGCTGGTCAACCTTCACTCCAACGAGGAGAAGGTAAGGCAGTGGCTGATTAAAGAACTTATAACTACCTATGAGTATAGATTAGACCTCATAGATGTTGAATATCCATTGACTTTGGGATCTAAAAAATACTTTGCAGATGTAGTTATCTACAACAAGAAAAAACCATATATATTTATAGAAACAAAATCAAAGGAAGTGGAACTATCGGATGGTTTTGAACAATTGAAAAGTTATATGACTATGGAAAAATCGGTGGAATACGGGATACTGACCAATGGCCGGGATATCAAGATATATAATTCTGAATTTTGTGAGGTATCTGAAATACCTGATTTTACACTGGATATGGTAGAGGAAACTGTGGGAGAAGAATTTATATATTCTGATTTTAAAAGGGAAATACAGATACCGTATCTTGTAATCGACGAGGATACTATCATTGCAGAGGATAAAGATGGGGATATAACATATAATAAAATGGATCTGATATCGGTACCTAAGTTTAAATGGGTAAATATATATACAGATTATGATGATCCGGAAGGGCAGATATTGCTGCCTAAAGAGTGGGTCGATGATAACTGTAATTATATAATAGAAAATTATGGGGACAGTATGGATCCGTTGATCTGTGATGGTGATCTGGTGGTAATAGAGAAAAAAACTCCTAAAACCAATGATATCATAGCAGTAGTCATGGAAGACAGGTCGGTTTTAAAAAGATATATGAAGGTAGGAACATCTATATTATTATCCAGTGAAAATGAGGAGTATGAGCCTATATATTTTAATGAACAGGATATAAATGATTATTTTGTGGGAGTGGCTGTAGGAGTTATTAAATAACTAAAAAAAAGAACGCGGATACTATGTATACACGGATAAGGAACAGAAAATACAGGATTTTCAATTAGTGTGATTCGTGAAAAAAAACTTTAGTCGCAGATTACGCTAAAGACAGATTAAAATATTGGTGTAGATTGGTGGCAAAGAAAAAGCTATCAACGCAGAGTTTATATTAGAGTACACAAAGATTCTCAGAGAAGAACTCCGAGAGCCTTTGCGTTAGATCAGTTGAATTTTAATCTTTAAAATCTGTGGAAATCTGTGTCAAAAAAGGTTATTCGCTTAGTGATAAAGAAATAAAGGAGTGATTAAGTGTGGTAAATTTTGAAAAAATAGATGAAATGATAAATATTATAGCCAGTGGAGAGATTCCGGAATCTCAGAGTTTCAATGAGTTTGCCGTTAATTTTTATCTGGAGACAAAGATAGTGCCCCTTTCCAAGTACCTGAAGATGGAGGGAAAAACCAATAAGATGCCTAAGATCATGAATACCAAAAAAAGTGGGGAACTGATTTTTCATACTAAAAAAAATGAAGAAATATTAAAATTTTTAAAGAAAAGAGGGTATAAAGATATCCCTGAATTAAATTTTACCTGTGTGATGCTCCTTAGAAAGGTCGACAGTATGTCGAATTGGAAAAAACTGCTGTCTTATTTTGAGGGGAAGGGAACCATTGAGGAGATCAATAATTCCACCAGAATACAGCTCCTGCCAGAGGAGGAAAAGAAGATAGGGGACTTCATAAAGATAAATTTAGGAGTTTCAGACACGGAGTTAAACTGGTTAAAAGATAAATTTAAAATTATATATGAAAACAAAGAACTGTTAAGATCCATAAAAAAAATAGCCCGATAGATATTATAATTAAGGGGGAGATATGTTAAATTTTAATTTTCAGAATACAACCGAGATAATTTTTGGTAAGGGTGTGGAAACCCAGGTGGGGAAAAAGGCAGCGGAATATGGGAAAAAAGTGCTGCTTCACTATGGGGGAACCAGTCTGAAGAAATTCGGTCTCTATGATAAGATCATAAAAAACTTAAAAGATGAAGGGATAGAAATATTTGAGCTGGGAGGAGTGCTTCCAAATCCCAGATTATCCCTGGTTAAAGAGGGAATAAAAATTTGTAAAGACAATGATATCGATTTTATCCTGGCTGTGGGAGGAGGGAGTGCCATTGATTCAGCCAAAGCCATTGGTGCCGGTGTAAAATATGATGGAGATGTATGGGATTTCTTTGAAGGAAAAGTTACAGTATCTGAAACTCTCCCATTAGGAGTGGTTTTAACCATTCCTGCAGCTGGAAGTGAGGCCAGCAGCGGTACAGTTATTACAAATGAAGAGGGCTGGTATAAAAAATCATTTGGAGGAAATGTCATAAGACCTAAATTTGCGATTATGAATCCTGAACTTACATATACCTTACCCGGTTATCAGACAGGAGCAGGGGCAGTAGATATTATGGCTCATGTTTTAGAGAGGTATTTTACCAATGAAAAACATGTAGAATTAACAGATCGGTTATCGGAGGCTGTGTTAAAAACAGTGATTTTAAATACTCCTAAAGCCTTGGATTTTCCGGAGGACTATAATGCCCGTGCTGAGATTATGATCTCTTCCACTATAGCACATAACAACTTATTGGATATGGGAAGGGAATCGGACTGGGCCTCCCACGGGATAGAGCATGAGCTCAGCGGAATATATGATATCACCCATGGGGCAGGGTTAGCTATCATATTACCGGCATGGATGAAGTATGTGTATAGATCCAATATAGACAGGTTTGTACAGTTTGCTATCCGTGTATGGAATGTTGATATGAATTTCAATGACCCGGAGGCTGTAGTTTTGGAGGGAATCAAGAGGATGGAGGAGTTCTTCACATCCATAGATATGCCTACAAGATTATCCCAGGCAGAGATAGACAGTGAAAAATTTGAGGAGATGGCAGCTAAAGCCACAGAACATGGGACACTGGGTAATTTTGTTAAACTGACCAAAGAGGATATAGTGAATATATATAGGTTGGCAGAGTAAAAAGAAGTGTGACGTTAAAAACCCTAGAAGGAAGAGTATACATACTTTTTCTTCTAGGGTTTTTTTTATTATCAAATCTACCTACAGTATTCCTGTGAGCTTTAAGAGTGCCTTAGGATCCGGCTGTCTCCCATGAACATTTACAAAACTTTCCTTCATATTTACAGATCCTCCAAGTGATAAAAGGTTGTCAAAGAAATTATTGGCTAATTCCTTATCTATGTTTCCGTCCTTAGTCATCTCTAAATAACTGTCAGCAGAAAGTACTTCAGCCCATTTATAGGAATAATAACCTGCTCCATACCCACCTGCAAATATATGGCTGAATGAACATTGGAACTTATTGTATGATGGTGTTTTTATTACCGAAACCATTTTTCTGACCTCATCTAATTTTTCCTGCACCTGTTTTTTAGAGTAAGCATGATCATAGATCATCAGGTCAAACAATCCAAATTCAACCTGTCTGTTGTTTCCATACCCCTGCCCATAATTTAAAGAATCTAAGATTTTTTGGATCAATTCATCGGAAATAACCTCCCCGGTCTCATAGTGGATTCCAAATGTCTTTATGATCTCTTTGTTGTTGGCAAACTCCTGTAACCACTGGGATGGATATTCTACTACATCCCACTCGGTTCCGTTGAACCCAGAGGCAGAGATCTCCTTTGTCTTAGATGTAATAAGATGAAGAGCATGTCCCATCTCATGGAATAGAGTTACTACATCTGAATGATCCAGTAATGATGGAACCCCATCCTTACTAGGTGGGAAATTACAAACAATTATCCCCGTTGCAGGAACCCGGATTCCATCTTTCGTATAACTTGTAATCCAGCTGTCGGCCCAGGCTCCTCCCCTCTTATTTTCATTGGTTTCCAAATCCATGATCAGGTTTCCTAAAAGTACTCCGTTTCTTTCCAATTCAAATACGGTCACTTTGTCATTCCATAATTTTACATCCTGTATCTGCCTGGCTTTTAAATTAAAGACATTTTCTAAAAACTGGAACATCCCGCAGACTACCTTATTTTTTTCAAAGTACGGCTTGGCCTCACTGGGGTCGAAATTATACTTGATCTCCTTTAATTTCCTGGAAAGATATGCATAGTCATAGATCTCCACACTGTCGTAACCTAATTTTTCCCCAGCAAAAGTTTTTAATTCCTCGATCTCCTCCACGGCCTTAGGCAGAGCTTCTTTTCCTAACTCTTTTAAGAAATCTATAACTTCCACGGCATTATTGGCAGTTTTTGAGGCAATAGACAGTTCCCTGTAATTTTCATACCCTAAAATTTTAGCTTTTTCATCCCTCAAATTCAAAATTCTCTCGATGAGCTCCTCATTTTCAGGTGCCTTTGTGGCAGAAGCCCTGTATAATCTTTCCCTTAGTTCTCTGTCGTTGCAATATTTTAAAAATGTAGTGAGGGAAGGCCCATGAAGGGTAAACTTCCATTTTCCTTCCTCTATTTCAGCAGACTTTTTATCTAAGGCTGAAAATTCAGACAGAACCTTTTCATCCTCGATAATTAACTCATATCCATTGGTAGCATCGGTTACATTTTGGCTGAAATCGTTCCCCAGTTTAGCCAGTTCTAAATTGATGGATTTGATCTTCTCCTTACTCTTTTTATCTAAGCCTATACCGCTGGATTTAAATGATAATATTTGTTTTTCAAGGATTCTTTTTCTCACATCACTCAGGTCTTCAGTTTCATAGATTTTCATGATAGAGCCGGCAAGTTCCTCATTCTGGCTTAATTTAGAAGTGAATTCATTCATAATGGGGATATATTCCTCATATGTTTTCTTTCCTAAATCTGTAATGTTTGTTGAGATTTCAATCTGTAACGGGAATGAAAATTTTTCAATATCATCCAAAAGATGCTCCATTACATCGAAGAAATTATCGTATGTTTTATCTTTTATTTTTAATAACTCCTCAATAGCATCCTCTGCTGCAATGATTTTTTCATTGAGTTCATCTATAAACTTTTCATCTAGTTTTTTGTAATTTAACTGCATAATTCTCCTCCTAATTTTGTGTTATTCCAGTAAATTATACCTCACTTATTTTATATATGGAAAATTTTTTATTTATATTTTGATCCACCGCTAAATTCCTATGGTAAACTGTAGTATAATTGATATTTAACTGTATCTATGTTACTATTTAGGGAGAAATCTATAGTGATATTAAGGAGTCATAAAATGAATAAAAAAATAATTATTACAATGAGTAGTTTAGCCATTATAGCCGGGATTTTTCTTGCTGGAAATGTAGGGTTGAAATTTTTCTTTCATGATTATCTATATGAAACACCAAATTTAAAAGGGCTAAAAATTGAGGAAGCCAGAACATTGGTAGGATCGAATTTTAAATTAGTTCATATGGGAGAACATTATTCGGAGTTTAAAAAAGGCGAGATCTACTCCCAGCTGCCTATATCCCAAAAGCATATAAAGAAAGGCAGACCTATAAAAGTTTGGATAAGTAAGGGAATAGATACGGTGATTTTACCCGATTTGAAGGGTAAAAATATGCAGGATGCCAGAGTGATCCTCAGTGACTTAGGAATTAAAGTCGGCAGGATTTCCCATACTATGGAAGGATATATGAACAACAAAGTCATAGGAACCGATCCTTCAGAGGGGAGTTCAATTTCTCGTGGGAGTTCGGTATCCCTGCTGATCAATGTAAGTAAGATAAAAAATATCAGGATGCCGGATATCCTGGGATTTTCCCAGGGAGAAGGAGAAAAGATCCTCCGGGAAAAAAAATTGGTTATAGGAGATATAAAAAGAGTGCATAGGAATGATTTTCCTGAAGATACGATTATTGATGTTAGTTATCCTGCTGGAAAAGATGTTTTAGCAGGTTCGATTATAAATATTACAGTTACAGCTCAGAGTGAGGAGGAATAATTATCAAAGGTAGAGTTATTACGAAAATAAAAGGATTTTATTACGTTCAAGTGGAAGAAACTACTTATGAATGCAGGTTAAGAGGGATACTAAAGAAAAAAAACAATAAAGACAACTGTGTTACAGGAGATCTGGTAGAATTTGGTGAAGATGGGTTTATCACAAAGGTATATCCCAGACAAAATATCATCCACAGACCCCTGGTTTCAAATATAGATTATCTGGTTATTCAATTTTCAGCATTAGATCCAAAATTTGACATTGGAAGATTTAATATATTGTTACTCAATGCTTTTTATTATAAGATCAAACCGGTAGCGGTTATCAACAAGATCGAGCTCCTGGATGAGGAAGGGTTGAAAGAATTAAAAGGACAACTGGATTTTTTAAAGGGATTGGATATAGAAGTATTTTATATTTCAACCTATGAAAATATTGGGGTAGAAAAGGTAAAAGATTATATAAAAGATAAAATAACTGCATTTGGAGGACCATCCGGGGCAGGAAAATCATCGCTCCTTAATATGCTCCAGGAAGAAAAGGTCTTGGAGATTGGAGAGACGAGTAGGAAGCATTCAAGGGGAAAACATACTACCAAGGGGACAACGCTTCTGCCAATGGAAAATGGCGGATGGGTAATTGATACACCTGGGTTTTCTTCCATAGAACTGCCACCAATAAAAACTGTGGATGAGCTGGCCGGCTTATTTACAGAATTTAATGAGTATAGAAACTGTAAATACAGCAACTGTATCCATATAAACGAACCTGAATGCGGGATAAAAAATGAACTTAATCATGGGATCAGCCAGAGCAGATATGATTTTTACCTGTGGTGTTATAAATTTTATAGTGAAGAAAGATGGAATAAATATTAGTGAAGTATGATATAATTATTTTATAGTCAAATTAATTTTAAGGAGTGAACCATAAAAATGAATACAATTAAAATTGCACCTTCAATCCTATCAGCTGATTTTAGTAAATTAGGAGATGAAATAATAGATATAACAAAAGCCGGAGCGGATATGATCCATATTGATGTTATGGATGGGAATTTTGTTCCAAATATCTCATTTGGAGTTCCAATTATGAAATCGATTAGAGATAAAACGGATTTAATTTTTGATGTACATTTGATGATAGACGCACCTGAAAGATATATTGAAGATTTTGCCAAAGCCGGAGCAGACATGATAGTAGTTCATGCTGAATCAACAACTCACCTTCATAGAGTTATCCAGCAAATAAAAAATCTTGGTCTAAAAGCCGGAGTTTCATTGAATCCAGCTACCCCTGTAGAAAATTTAAAATATGTAATAGATGAACTGGATATGGTATTACTTATGTCTGTTAACCCTGGGTTTGGAGGACAAAAATTTATACCTTCTACTATAAAAAAGATAAAAGAAGTGAGAGAGATCTCTCCTACGGTAGATATTCAGATAGATGGTGGTATTACAGATACTACAATTAAACCTTGTATAGAAGCCGGGGCAAATATATTTGTAGCCGGATCTTTCGTATTTGGCGGGGATTACAAGGAACAAATAGAAAAATTAAAAGGTTAAGGAGGCCAGATGTCTTTAGAAAGAGTTAATACGGTAATAGAAGATTTCACTAAGCTTTTTTATGAAACGGAATCACTAGCACTTAAACAAGGGATCAAATGTTTGACTACCACAGAGCTTCATGTTATAGAGGCTATCGGGAACCACTCATTATCTATGAATAATTTATCGGATAAATTAGGTATTACCATGGGAACTGCTACAGTTGCCATCAATAAATTGTCCAATAAGGGATTTATAACCAGAAAAAGATCGGACAATGACAGGAGAAAAGTTTTTGTTTCCCTATCGAAAAAAGGTGAGGATGCACTTACTTATCACAATAACTTTCATAAAATGATAATTTCGAGTATTACAAAGAATATAGAAACTGAAAATTTAGAAATATTTACTACAGTATTTAATCAAATATTGGAAAATCTTAAAAACCAGGTGGAATTTTTCAAACCAGATGTTATCACTAATTTCTTAGAGGGGGATTCTGTAAGTGTTTTAGATGTCAAAGGAACTCCTGTGATTAAAAATTTCTTTGCCGGGATGGGTATAAAATTATATACAGAGTTGAAAATAATATCTAATTCCCACAGGGTAATTGCTATAAAAACTCCCGATGGTGAAGTGGTAGAGATAAATACCATAGATGCTAAAAACTTAGTAGTAGTAAAAAAAGATATATAAGAAAATAATATTAGGAGGGAGGGGAAACCTTCCTCCTATTTTTGATAGAATAAAAATTTAGCCACCAATTAACACCAAAAATACTGAACCGCCAATAGACACATTAACCCAGAAAAAATAGAACGCTGATGCTTGCAGCATACACAGATAAAATACAGATTACCGCAGATAGTTTAAATTTTTAGGTTTTAAAACCTAAAAGAAGAGATCTATGATAATCTATTAGATCCGCGTCATCCGTGTTCTATAGTTTATTTTTAGTCTAGATATGTGCAGTTAGTGAATGAAAAATATTTTAATTTTGTGAAGGTTAGGGGTTATTAATTATTCTTATAGCTTGCAAACATTAGAATTTTAAAAAATTAGAGGGAAAAAACACCCGTAAAGGGGATCACCAATATACTATTAGTTTACTTTGTAAACATAGGATATTGCGAAAAAAGGAGTGAGAATTATGTTATATATAGACGGGATATCCCTGAGTAAATTAAAAGATGAGTTAGATGAAACGTTAAAAGGCAGAAAGGTAACTAAAATATTTCAATATTCACCACTGAGCTTATCCGTATTTTTAGGAAAACTAAACTTATATGTCTCAGCTACTCCTAATCTGCCTATATGTTATATAGCCACAAAAAAAGAGGTGGCTCCCGATAAACCTATGAGTTTTTCCCTGTCCCTCAGAAAATATCTGGTAGGTGCAATTTTAACAGGGGTAGAGCAGTATAAAAATGACAGGATATTACTTCTGTCCTTTGAAAAGGTCAACGAATTAGGGGTAAAACAGAAAGTTAAATTGATCGTTGAAATTATGGGAAAACACAGTAATATTATTTTGGTGGATGATGACTGGATGATCTTAGACCTGTTGAAAAAGTTTTCCATAGAGGAAAATAAGTTGAGACTCCTCATGGGAGGAGCCAGATATCAATTCCCGATCATTACCGAAAAAACATCTCCTGAAGACGTATCCAAGGAGGAATTTGACAATTATCTGGCTGAAAATACACTGATTCAAAATATAGATGGGATGGGAAAACTCACTGCCAAATATATGACCGATTACAGTAAATTTTATGAACTTATAAATGAGTCTGCATCTCCTACCCTCTATAAAGAAAATGGAATTATCAAGTACGGGACCATAGTTAACCTTCCTTTAGCGGGGTATGAAGAGGTGAAATTTGAATCGATCAACGGGATGATAGATACCTATATATTGGAGACATTAAATTCGGAACAATTCAACAATCAGAAAAGAACTCTGGCTAAGGTAGCAGAGAAGGAACTGAAAAAAAATAAAAAAACTATAAAAAATATAAACAGGGATATAGAAAAATATTCCACCTATGAAAAATATAAAAAAATAGGAGATATCCTGGCAGCCAACCTGTATTCATTGAAAGGATATGAAAAGAGTGTTACCCTCTATGATTTTTATGAAAATTGCAATATAGAGATAGCTTTAAATCCTCAAAAGAGTTCCAATGAAAATTTGGATAATTACTATAACCTCTACAACAAGCATAAAAGGGGATACCAGCATAGCGTTGAAAGGCTGGAGACTATAAAATCCGAGATCATATATTTAGAATCTATTTTATCTTTTATAAACCACGCCCAGGACAAGAAAACCCTGGAAGGGATTGAGGAGGAGCTCATAGCCAATAAGTATCTTAAAAAGATAATCAAGACAAAGAAGAAGAAAAAGATAGCCAAGATCACACCTCCTACAGCGGAGATAGACGGATTCACGGTATATTACGGAAGAAATAATATAGAAAATGAATATGTGACATTTAAAATAGGAGACAGGCACGACCTCTGGTTTCATGCAAAAGACGTTCCCGGGAGTCATCTCATAGTGAAAACCAACGGGGAGGAGATATCCGAGGAAACCCTCTATAAAGTAGGGGAGCTTGCCAGCCAGCATTCCAAAGTGGGGCAGGGAGAGACCATCCGGATAGATTACTGTCTGAAAAAATATGTGAAAAAAATAAAGGGAGCAAAACCCGGACTGGTGATCTATTCCAATGAGAAGTCGGTATTTGTGAAGAAGGGATAGAACTCCCTCCTTTGTTTCCTCCCTCGATCCACGAGTATTCAGAATTTACTCAATTGAGTAGATTCTAAAATGTGGGTAAAGAGAGGGGAAAATGAGACTATTGAGGAGAAAAAAAGAAAAAAGGAAGTGATCACATTGGTAAGAAAAATCAAATTTAAAAAGAAATCAAATTATAATAATATTGATCCAGGAATTATTCCAGTTGAAGAATATGATTTATTGGAAAAAAACATAGTGAATATGATGACCTATAATACTTTTCTTGATAATGGAATGGTCAGATTAAAAGAAACTATTGATGAAAAAATAATGTTAGAAGTTCCAATATTTAAAATGATAAATGATTATTTAGAAATTTTAAAAAAGGAAGGGGAAATAAGGTTAACTAAAATAGGAAATTTACCTCCCAAATATGTAAAAGAACTTTATCATAATAATGAAATAAAAGAGGGGTTAATAGAAGATGGGATTTCTACTTTAAGAAATGAATGGGATAGCGAGGGTGTAGTAGTTGCGAGGGTCATATCAGAAATATGTAAATTTACAAAGATAAGAAAAAATATATTATCATTGACAATGATTGGAAAAAAAATTATGGGAGATAAAAGAGCTTTTTTTAGAGAAGTCATGATGACTTTTACCAATGGATATAATTGGGGTTATCTTGATGGATATGATGAATCATTGAGGCTAGGAGAAATTGCTTCGTATACATATTACCTAATTAATAAATATGGAAATACTTTGAGAGATACAACATTTTATTCTGAAAAAATAGTACTTGCCTTTCCCATGGTTTTATTGCCTTTAAAAACTAAAAACAATTGTACTAAAACAAGAGAAGATCAATTTAATAATATTTATAGCCTTAGAACATTTAAAAGGTATATGGAATTTTTAGGAATAGTAAAACTTAGCTCAGAAGGTTTTGGTAAAAAAATTATGAAAAAACAGCTCTTTGATAAAATAATTGACTTAACTCCTATTAACAGAATGAAAGAGTTAAATTTTAAAGAGAGAAAAAAGGATGGGATAGAAGGTTTAATTTCATATCTTAATCCAAATCAATTGTCAAAATTAAAATTTGATAAAGACGAATAAAAAAATTCAATCTTGCAATTCAAAAATATCCTCTCACTAAAACCCTCTATCCTCTTAGGTTGTAGTAACAAAGCAAGAATATTAGTGATTCTGTGGTGGGTAAAGAGAGGGGAGATCGATACTGTGGGGATAATTGGAACTCCCTCCTTTGTTTCCTCCCTCGATCCACGAGTATTCAAAATCTACTCAATTGAGTAGATTTTAAAATGTGGGTAAAGAGAGGGGGAGGAGATTCTGTGGTGAGAAAAATAATTAAAAAAGAAGAAAATAGAAGAGTGTTTAGTGTAAGTAAAGAAAATTTTTAATTCTATTATGCAGAGAATATTTAAAGGAGAGTTGTTTTAGATGGAAGTTAAAGATAAAGAAAAAGGTGAAATTAAAGATATAAAAAAGAGTAAGTTTTACTCAACTCTTATTTTGAAAGTGGTAGTTGTAATTCTGGGTTCTATTTTAAGTTTTTCAATAGGAAATCATTTTAGGGAAAAAAATGAAGAAAAAAAAACTCGAACACTAGCTATTACATTAATTCAAGAATTAAATGATATAAGCTCAATAATAGAGTCTATGCCGAAAAGAAAAGAACTTATAGAAAATACCACCACTATTTTACCATTAGAATATAATGAAATAAAATATAAGGATTTAATTTTATTAGAAAAAGCGGGTTTAAATTCTGTTGAAATACAAAAACTCAGTGAAATATTTAAAATTCTTTCAAATATAAATACAACGATAGAGTATATTAATAGATCATATGAAAAAAAAGATGTTTTGCTTCATAGTGCTTTGCTAAAAGCTTTAGTTGATTTAGTAGAAGATGAAAGTTTTCGAAAGAATCTTAAAGAAACTAATCTAATAGAGGATAAACTTCTAAAATACATAAATAAATAGTATATTTACTGAGTAAATCAATTCCAGATAAACTCACCCCAAGAACGCCCCCTTTAGTCCTCCCTCGATCCACGAGTATTCAGAATCTGCTCAACTGAGCAGATCTGAAATGTGGGTAAAGAGAGGGGGAAGGCGAATCTACGGTGGTGAAAAAAATAAAGAACCAACATTAAAAAAAGCTATTTATGATACTTTAAAAGTATAATAAATAGCTTTTTTATTATCTAGAAAATTATAAAACTCTAGATTATGCCTATCTGGATGCAACGTCACGTTGCTTTTTTTTTCTAGTCTGAAGCAGCTCTATATGGTTAAGACCCATTTCTTTTACTCTCTTTTTAGCCAAACTTACGAATTCATCATCTAAAGCTTCTGGAGAATGTGTATCTGAGTTAACTATTACTTTTATATCCCTGTAATTATCCGCTACATACTCCCAAAAATTATTATTAGGATAGTCTCTGGTATCGTATCTGAGACCGTTGGCATTATACTCTATTGGCATATCATGTTTTCTGCATGAGGCCAGGATATCCTCTGTCACTATTTTACAGTGACTATCCCACTCAGGATACCTCGCCATAAATAAATCCGGATGAGCTAAAAAGTCAAAGATTCCGCTTTTTATGCCTTTTATTAAATCGTCCCTGTATTGGTATAGGTTTTCTTTGTTAAGTATAGCAAGAGAACCGACTATTTCTCCTCCCTCTTTAAAAAGGTAATGCTGACCTAATATGAGGTAATCTGTTTTTTCTTTTAATTCCAGATAATAATCATGGGAGTCTTCAAAGTATTCACACTCCAGGGCTTTCAGGAGGGTAAAATCTTTAAAGACTTCCTTTGCCTGATCTATCTCCTGAAAGTATTTTAAAAGATCTGAATACTCCATCCTGTCATGTGACAACCTGCCGTCTTTATAGGGAACATGACAGCTCATTCCCAGTTCATTTATCCCTGTTTTTATAGCAAAGTTCACATAGTCTATTATTTCTCCTTCTGCATGCTTACACCTATAGTGATGTGTGTGATAATTTGTCTTTTTCAATGATCTTTTTCCTCCTTAATTTTCAAATAGAGCTGCTATCCGATTATTTGGATCTCTCTATAATTTTTTACCTGGGATACTTTCATATCTAAAACCTGTATTTTAAGTCTAAATGACTTGTTTTATATAGATATATTGTACTACTGGCATGTAAAATTTGTAAACAGATATTTCAAAATAAACATCAGATACTTCATTATTCCCTCTTAAGCTCTCCTAAAGACTTTCCCTTGTGATTACATAGGCGGTTTGACCATAATCTCATATATCCCTCGGTACTATTGGGATTGAGAGGCAGAAAACAGGAAAGGCTACTCAGTACCCTAAAGAGGTTTAAAAATAGCCTTAAAGGTAGTATAAGTAGCCTTATTTTACAACCTTTCTTGGCTGTCTCTACCCTCTCTTCTGATTATTTTATTGGACAAAAACACTTGAAATATGGTACCATTTTAATGGAATTAATTTTATTAGAAATAATTTTATAAAAAAACTTATGGAGGCATGCAAATGAGAGCTTAGATTTAATCTGTTCTAGATATAATAGACTAAAAGATCTTAGATATTAAGATAATTTTTTTTAGTACAATTTTAGGAGGGGTTAAATTGAATAAGAGTAAAAGAAACATCTATTTGATGTACTTGATTGTATTTTTTCAAGGTTTTGTATTTTATGGTCCAATTGCTACACTTTACAGACAGGCAAATGGACTTTCAATGAGCGAGATTTTTATTATCGAATCATTTTTTGGGCTGTGTATTATTATTTTTGAAGTTCCGTGGGGCTGGTTAGCAGATAGAGTAGGTTATAAACGGATTTTTGTATTATCCAATGTTCTCTTTTTTATTTCAAAGATTGTCTTTTATGAGGCAGATTCTTTTAATTTGTTTTTACTAGAAAGAGTTCTACTTGCATTGGCATTATCTGGGATATCAGGATGTGATATAGCTATATTACATAATTCTACAGATAAAGGAGAGTCTGAGAAAGTATTTGGACGTTATTCTGCCTTTGCAACATTTGGTTATATTATGGCTACCTTTATGTCTGGTTATTTTTTAAAAAAATCCATGGAAATGGCGGCCTTTGCGACCATTATTCCTTATGGAATTGCAGTTGTTCTAACTTTTTTTATCATTGATGACAATTGCTCTGTAGGAGAAAAACCTAAAATTAAGGATAGTCTTAAATTATTATTGAGAGATAAAAAGATGATTCTATTTCTTCTCTCAGTTACTTTTATGAGGGAGATCATTCAGTCAGTCATGGTTTTTCTTAGTCAATTACAATATACAAAATCTAATATAGAAATTGTATACTTTGGAATAATAGCAGGAAGTCTTCAAATTATGGGGTTAATTTCTGCAAAAGGTTATAAAATAAGTGAAAAAATTGGACATACAAAAAGTATCCGTTTAATTTATATATCGCTTAGTCTGACATGTATACTTCTAGCCTTAACTAGTAATCCTTTTTTTACTATATTTTTAATGGCAATTATTAGTCTTTCTCGAGGTTTATTAGAACCAATGGTGATGACTATTCAAAATAACTCAATAAAAACTAATAATAGAGCTGTTATGTTATCTCTTTATTCTATGGTTGGAAGTATTGTTTCTTCAGGTATTAATCCACTCATTGGAATTTCAGCAGATAGATCTTTGGAAACTTCTTTCTTATTTTGTGGGTTATTAGGAGTGATAGCAACTATTCTACATTTTTTCTTAAAGGAAAAGAACACAGTTAATCATAAAGTAATTTTAGAATAATTAATATTTTAAAACTAAAATTACATTTGAAACTAGCGGAGGGTGACTCATAAGTAGGTTTTCTACTTGAGTCATCCTCTTTTTATTTGTATCTAATTTTCACAGATTCAAACCAAATCTTTTATTCTTAATTTTGATCCAAAACAAAAATCTGCGATGATCAGAGTTTCTTCCGTGTATGTATTTATACATCCGTGTTCTATGCTTTTTCTTTCTTTTTCCCTACGAGGGCGAGAGAGGGTCAAATAAAAAAAAAGGGTTTAGCACAAAATTGTGCCAAACCCTTTTACTATAACCTACTTAGTTTCTTCCTTTACTTCTGCTGCTTTAACCGGCTTAGGTAATAATTCTTTTCTACTTAAGCTGATCTTTCCTTTTTCAGTTGAGATAACTTTAACTTCAAATTCATCTCCAACTTGCAATACATCTTCTACATTGGCGATTCTCTCATGAGAGATTTGAGAAACATGTAATAATCCGTCTTTTCCTGGTGCTACCTGCATAAATGCCCCGAATGAAGCTACTTTTACAACTTTAGCAGTATAGATTTCTCCTACTTCAACGTCTTTTACATATCCGTTTACTAATGAAACAGTTTTATCCAGTGCATCTTTATCTACAGCAAAGATTAATACCTTTCCAGAATCATCGATATCAACTTTAGCTCCAGTCTCTTCTACGATACCTTTGATATTCTTTCCAGCAGGTCCGATTAATGCAGATATTTTATCTGTATCAATTTGCATTTGATATACTCTAGGAGCTGTAGCTGCTAATTCTGCTTTAGGAGCAGGGATAGCTGCGTTCATAACACCTAATATTTCAGTTCTTGCTACTAATGCCTGTTCTAAAGCTATTCTCATAACTTCTTCATCTATTCCAGTGATCTTGATATCCATTTGAAGTGCTGTGATTCCTTTAGAAGTTCCAGCTACTTTAAAGTCCATATCTCCTAAATGATCTTCTAATCCCATGATGTCGGTTAAAACTACATAGTCGTCTCCCTCTTTAACAAGTCCCATAGCTATTCCAGCTACATGTTCCTTGATAGGTACTCCGGCAGCCATAAGTGATAATGATCCACCACAGATACTTGCCTGAGAAGATGAACCATTTGATTCAGTGATCTCAGATACTATTCTCACTGTGTATGGAAATACTTCTTCAGTTGGTAATACATAAGATAGTGCTCTTTCAGCTAATGCTCCATGTCCTAATTCTCTTCTTCCTGGTCCTCTCATGAATCCAGGTTCTCCTACTGAGTATGAAGGGAAGTTATAGTGAAGGTAGAATTTCTTGTAGAAACTTTCGTCCAACCCGTCGATTAACTGCTCATCCTGTTTTGTTCCCAGAGTAGCAAATACCATTGCCTGAGTTTCTCCTCTAGTAAACATTGCCGATCCATGAGGCTGGGATAAGATATCTATTTCTGCGAAAAGGTCTCTTAATTCATCAGTTTTTCTTCCGTCTACTCTATGCTTATTGTAAACAATAGCTTCTCTTACTAATTGTTTCATAAGGTCGTGGTAGTATTTAGCAAAGTCAAATGCTAAAGCTCCATCTAATTCTTCCTCACCGGTTTTTTCTATATAGTCAGCTGTAAATATCTCTAATAATTCAGCTTCTAATCCGTCTACTGCATCTTCCCTGGCATGTTTTCCAACAACTAATACAGCTTCCTTTAATCTTGCAGTTGCCTTTTCGTCGATAAATGACTTAACAGTTTCGTCGATTGCAGGTGCAGTGAATTCAATGTTTTCTTTTGCAACTAATGCAGCAAATTCCTCCTGGAATGCACATATTTTTTTGATGTTGTCATGGGCAAATAAAATTGCATCTAACATAACTTTTTCAGATAATTCAGCTGCTCCGGATTCTACCATGTTTACAGCTTCTTTTGTTCCTGCTACTGTTAATTCTAAATCACTGTTCACTAACTGGGCAGGGCTTGGATTTAAAACGAATTCTCCGTCTATCATTCCAACTGTAACTGCTGCTACAGGTCCTAAGAATGGGATATCAGAAACCATTAATGCTGCTGATGATCCGATGATTCCAAGGTAATCAGTAGTACAAGTTTCGTCATATGACATCACTGTATTTACAATGTGTACATCATAGTTGAATCCTTCTGGGAACATTGGTCTGATTGGTCTGTCTATTAATCTAGCTGTTAATGTAGCGTTTGTAGAAGGTCTGGCTTCTCTTTTCATAAACCCGCCTGGCATCTTTCCGGCTGCATAATATTTTTCTACGAAATCAACTGTTAATGGGAAAAAGTCCGCTCCCTTTCTAGGTGCCTTACTTCTAGTTGCTGTTACTAATAATGCAGTCCCACCGCATTCTACCAATACAGCTCCTCCAGCTTGTCTGGCTAATTTTCCAGTGGACATCTTTATTATTTTTCCACCGATTTCTAACTCCATGTTTTTTTCATTAAACATATATTCCTCCTATTATATTGGATAAGCACAGGGCATTATCCTTACATTTCATTTTCTAAATTTAACTATCTGATATATATTCAGATAGTTAAATTCAGTTATTTCAATAGGAGACATAAAATAATAAGGGGTAAAAATATAATTTTTTAAGTTTATATTTTCATCTCTTACTACTTATTTATCTCCTATTGCTAGTAATTATATCACCCTATCTCCTTTAAGTAAAGGCATTAAAAGAACTTTTAATCTGAAATTTACCACTATCAAAAGTAAAAAAACAGGTTTTCAGACAGAATTTATATTGGTTTAGAGGAGTGAATTTTAAATTTTTAAAGTTGAATAGAGACCATTGTTGATTTTTTATGATAGAATAAGAGGAATAATAAATTTGGAGGAGAATATGAAAAAAAAATTAATTATAGGGATATTTTTCATCATAGGTATCTCTATTTTTGCCGAGCAGACCTATGTAAAAGGAAAGATCCTTTCCATATTAAGGGAAGAAGAATTTGCAGATGATGAGTTTCTTATTTCCATGACTGATTTTCAAGTGGAAATTATGGAGGGGGAGGAGAAGGGGAAAATCCTGGTGATTCCTCATCCTGCCTATAGGGAAAAAGAACATAATCTGTCTTTTAAGCCAAATATGAATGTGGTTATATACAGAGATACAGACGGATACTATATCGTCGAAAGGGATAGGAGGAATAGTCTCTACCTTTTGGTCTCTCTTTTCTTAGGGCTGACATTATTTATTGCGAAAAAACAAGGTTTAAAGGCAGTCCTGTCTCTGGGAATAACAGGATTTTTAATATTTAAATTTATGATTCCCGGGATCATCTTAGGGTTTTCTCCCATCCTGATTTCAATAATTATTTTATCCATATCTTCCGTTGTTACTATATTTTTTATGACTGGATTTAATTCCAAGGGGATTATAGCTATCCTGGGGACCTTGGGAGGAGTTGTTTTTGCAGGGATCCTATCTATATTTTTTTCAAAGACCATGGGGCTCACAGGGTATACAACCATGGAAAGCATCAATTATGCATCCCTTATAAAAAACATAGACCTGAAGGAACTCATATCAACAGGGGTAATTATAGGAAGTGCAGGAGCTGTGATGGATGTATCTATGTCGATCTCCTCGGCCCTTTCAGAGATAAAATCCCATAAACCCCATATTACACCTTTGGAATTATATAATTCCGGGATGAGTATAGGAAGGGATATCATAGGAACCATGATAAATACCCTTATCTTAGCCTACATAGGGGGATCACTCTTTACGATAATGATCCTCACCATCCAGCAGAATGATTTTCCGGGTATCAGGATATTGAACTTTGAATTTGTAGGAGTTGAATTTCTCCGGGCTTTTTGCGGGAGTATAGGAATATTAATAGCTGTTCCCCTGACTTCATTTTTAGCTTCTAAAATTCATATACACAATAAAGAAAAAAAAATTTTCTGGGATTAAAAAAAGTGACGTGACACTGCTGATAGTATTATCCCCCGGGTATAATTTCCTAGAGAATAAAAAAAAGAAGTTTTGCCCGTAAAATATGGGCAAAACTTCTATTTTTTAAATTTATCTTTTGGTGGAACAGGTCTTTTACCCTTTTTAAAGCTGATTGCCTCAGTTGGGCAGGTTTCTATACAAGAACCACAAGAAAAACAATCTGGAATGGTTTTTTCTTGTTTCAATATGTTTTCCATTGCCGTTGATGGACAAGCTTTGGAACAGGCTTCACAAGAGATACATTTATCATAGTCTACACAAATTTTGAAAACAGATATTTTTTCAATAAACCATCCTACTAATCCAAATGGGCAAAACAGGTGGCACCATGGACGATATACAAAGATACTTCCTATAAATATCAGCCCTATAAATCCCATACCAATAATTTCAAGTTTCATAGGTGCAAAAATCTTGAATGGGTCGATATATTCTATAATATCAGTACTCCACATAAATACTATGACAGTAAAGACAATAAAAAAGATTATACGGACAGTGTTGCTCAGAACAAAGGGAATTTTATATTGTCTGATTAGGTTCTTGTTTGCTGTATTATTTTTGTTTAGTCTGAAAATCAAATCCTGGAGTGTTCCAACCTGACAGCCCCAAGAGCAGATAAATTTATTTGCAATAAAAACCATAAATAAAAATATACCCATGGCTGCCAGCCTTTGAGGAAAGATGACCCCGTCAACTGCGAAAAGTGCAACGGCATCTTTGACAGTCCCCATGGGACCGGGATCTGAACCAAGTATAACTCCGAATATCGTCAGAGAGATAAAATAGATGATCTTTCTATTTTTAACGGTGATTTTATTTCTTCGGATTAAATTGAACACTATTATCTGAATAAAAATCCACAAACCAAATTTTATTGCAATCTTAATCCAAGATTTAGATTCCCCTTCCCTATGCAGGATCAGTTTATTTCTTACTGAATCGATCTTCTCCTCCAAATTATCAAAATCACCTAATTTTTTCTGGAAATCATTCTCCCCTTCTAATTGAAACTCCTTTAATAAAACCGAATTGGGCAAATTATTCTTTTCTCCAAATTCCGATATTGTCATCTGAGATTGAAAAACTAAGGATTTAGGTAAAGGTATTTTTTCTTCTCCGCCTAAAATATCGGAAAAAAACAATGAAAATACTGTCACAAACCCAATAAGTAAAATAAATTGAATCAAAACATTTTCTTTAAAACCTTTCATAAAATCCCCCTTTAGTTAAACACTTAATATTTTAAAATATCGGCATTATCAGCAAAAGTGCTATATTTCCATTATTTAATACGGACTCTTCTGTATCTTGATTTGCAAGGGAAAATCCTCCTTCCACTGATAATCCGGATTCTAATTTTTTTCCGATTCCCAGATAAGCATAAGCTCCGATTTTATCACTATCTTTATAAAGGGTTCTGCCGTATCTTCCAACGGTATATAAACCTGGAATATTTTGAGAATAGAATTTGCCGCTCAGGTATACGGGGAAAGTTTCCATCCCTCTATCACTGAAATTAAATTCCCCGATCCCTCCAAATCCAAGTTCTATATCTGGAAAAATTTCATGAACAATCTCTAAATTTAAATTTAAACTTCCGGTTTTATTCCCTGAAAACTTACCATAGCTGCCACCAACTCCTAAATTTATTCCCACTGGATAAAGGTCTAATCCCAAAATAAATAATCCCACTAATATTAATTTTTTCATATTACCTCCTAAAATGAGAATATAAAATTTATTCCTAAAAGTAATTTTGTTTCACCTTCATGCTCAACGGCGTTTACCATTACACCTACATGACTTGTTCTTTGATAGTCATCATAGAGATAACTGGAAAGATGTCCCATTGGATCCATAAACATCATAGTAGTACTTCCCAAAAACTTAGAATTGAACAGCATACCGTTATTATCTAAGATATAGTTCTGAAGGATATAAAACCCCTCTCCTACCATGGAACCAAAAACCGGAGTTATGACAATATCCTGCATGGAAGGTCTCTCGGCAAATGCCTCTATCCCGTATTCCCAAAAAAATGTGGATATAAAAAATGAATACCAAAAAGACTCATATTTTGAGTAATTGGCATTTCTGGCCAGTATATAGTATACTCCTCCTGTATATGCATGACCTATATAGTTAAATCCGGGGTTATCGTGATCCCATACAGGTCCGCTCGTCACGTTCCTTTTCCACTGTTCAAACAGACTACTTTCCTCATTTTTTCCCCATCTTGTTGTGGATTCTGGTAGTGTATATAGGAAGGCAGCTGTTGCACCTGCAAGGATGAAAAGTGATCCTGTATCCTTTTTTAATTTATCGGAGTTTTTTTTGTGAGGAATATCTCCTAATTCCAGATTGTAACTTATTTCCTCTCCCTCTCCAAGGAGTATATTTCCCATGAAAATAAAAAAAGCAACAAAAAAAATATATTTTTTAAAATTAAACATTTTAATTCACCTACTTAGATTAGTTTTTTAAACTTTCATCTACTATAGTTATTAGAGAAAATAAAAAAAAACCTTTTATAAAAAAAAAAAAGATAAAAAATAATTTTGAAATGACATCAATTTTATTTCTTATCTCCCAAAGGTCAGATGATTTTATCTGTAATTAACCCAAATTGCTACTTGAAAAAAAGACCTAAGGATTCCATCCTTGTATAATGAAATAGAGGAAAGAAGGTTAAACTCCTCCTTCTTATGGTTTCTCTAGTTTTAGAGAAACCAAAGCTAAAAGATCGAGCTATAGTTTTCTCTGATTTGAGAGAAAACGATAACAAGGAAAGAGTTAGGTAAGAGAGGGTTTAGTGGGATGCCTGACGGGCATGGCGGGGGCGACGAAACTCGCGAGATATTTACTGCTGGAGCTAAACGACTATAAACTTCGAAATGAAAAAACCAAATTCTAAAGAAAAAAGATTCTTATCTGTGTAGATTAGAGTTTTTCAGTGTGTCTCGAAGAGATCCGTGTGCTATAATCACACTAAAAACTTCTGTGTAATGCCTATAAAAGTTTTATAAAATTAGTGTAGATTAGTGGCAAAGAGAAAAATCTAAGGGTTTTGCCCTTGTATAATCAACTAGGAAAGGCTGAAGAGTTCATCATCCTTTATAGCGGTATTCTGAGTATGAAATATTTTCAGGAGTTTTTCAGGAGTAAGGTTCTGTTTTTCCTCTCCTGCAAAGTCTAAGATTATCTTTCCTTCATGGAGCATAATTAATCTGTTCCCATATTTTATAGCATCATTTAAATTATGAGTTATCATAAGGGTAGGGATCTTATGGGATTCCACTATTTTTTTTGTTTTTTCCATGATTAACTCCGATGTCTTGGGATCAAGAGCGGCAGTATGTTCATCTAACAATAATATTTTAGGTTTATTTAAGGTTGCCATAATAAGAGCCAGACATTGTCTCTGCCCGCCGGATAATAATCCAACTTCTGTATCCAGTTGTTTTTCCAGCCCCAAACCTAATTCAGTCAGGGTATTTTTATAAATTTCTTTCTTTTTTTTATTTAAACCCAGAGTAAGGTTAAATCTTTTTCCTTTATTGTCTGCCATAGAAAGGTTTTCAAAGATTGTCATAGATGGTGCAGTTCCCAAGGCAGGGTTTTGATAGACCTTTGAAATAAAAGTATTTCTTTTATAGGTAGCCAGATCCGTAAAATCTCTGCCTTCCATATATAAATTCCCACCATCTGGGGTAATATTCCCCATAATGATATTTAGAAGGGTGGATTTCCCGGCACCATTACTTCCAATGATAGATACAAAGTCCCCGTGGTTTAATTGAAAATTCAATCCTTTAAAAATTTTTTTTTCGCTTCCCAATTCAGAATGAAATGATTTATTTAAATTATTAATTTTGAGCATTTTGAAATACACCTCCTAATTTATTTTTTAATGGTAATGTTAATTTTAAGTTTTTACCTTTAAAACCCATAACTCCAACAGTAAGGATTGCAGTAATAAGCTTTATATCGCTGGGACTAAATCCTATTTTTAGAGAACCCATTATTATAAACCGGTATAAGATGGAACCGATAATTACGATAGTTGTGACATTTAACATCTTTCCCTTCTTTAAGACACTTTCCCCTATAATAATAGAAGCAAGGCCTGTAACAATAGTTCCTGTACCCATGGCAATATCTGAAAAACCCTGGTATTGGGCTAAGATACCACCAGATAAAGCTACTAAACCATTGGCTAACATAAGACCCATAACCTTTAATTTTTTTTCATCTATCCCTAAAGATACAACCAATGTTTCATTGTCTCCCAAAGCCCGCAGGGAAAATCCAAATTTTGTTTTAAGGAGATAGTCCAGAGAAAACTTAGACAGGAGCACAATAAATAATATGATTAAAAGATTGGGCCTATTGGAAAATATATTATCAACTCCAAATAAGGGTATATTTGATCTTCCCATTATCCGGAGGTTGACACTATATAAACCTGTCATAACAATAATTCCAGCCAAGAGGTTTGTGATCTTGAATTTTATATGGATATATCCAGTGATAAATCCTGCAATGGATCCCCCTATAAATGCTGCTCCTAAAGCCAGGATGGGATTGAAACCCTTTATTATAAGGATAGCTGCTATAGAACCTCCCATTGGAAAAGATCCGTCTACAGTAAGATCTGGAAAATCTAGTATTTTATAGGATATGTACAATCCTAAAGCCATTATTGCAAAAATAAGCCCCTGTTCAATAGTTCCTATTAACATAATTTACTCCTTTATAATTTCAATATTTTTCAACTGATCACTATCCAGTGAAATCCCGTATTTTTTCATCTGTTTTTCGTTGATAGTCAGTTCTGATTTTTTTAAATATTCTATGGGCAGGTCTTTAATTTTTTCCCCGCTGAGGTGTCTTAGAATCATCTCTCCAGTCTGGTATCCTACCTGATATTCCGATATTCCAGAGGAAGCCAGTGCACCTGCTTCAGTAAAATCTTTAGTGGCTCCTATAACGGGGATATCAGCTTTGTTGGCTCTATCTATGATAAGGCTGTAAGCAGAGGCTATATTGTTATCCTTGGCTGTGTAGATTACATCGACCGCTCCCATAAGACTATCCATTGCAGATGCTATTTCTATGACATTGGTAACTCCCCTGGCAATAACTTTATATCCTGCCTTTTCTGCAGCTTTAGTAAATTCTTCTACAAGATATGTGGAATTAGCTTCGCTGGTAGTATAGATAGTGCCTATTGTTTTTGTCTTTGGTAGAAACTCCTGGATCAGCTTTACCTGGTCTTTTACCGGTGACATGTCACTTACTCCTGTGATGTTTTTACCTTCTAATCCTGCTATTACAGGATTGGTTACAGCTGTAAAGAAGAGGGGTTTTTCCGGTATTTTATTTAAAGCAGCCTGGGCACTGGGAGTAGTGATAGCTACTATAATATCGGAATTTTCATTAAATTGAGCTGCGATAGTCTGGGCTGTGATAAAATCTCCCTGGGCATTTTGATAGCTGAATATGATCTTGTCTTTATACTCACTGTCTTTAAGAGCATCCTCTACCCCCTTCCTGATTAAATCCAGTGATGGATGTTCTACAATTTGAGTGATACCGATATTTATTTTTTCTGTAACACCATCTTTTTTCTTTTCCTGACACCCCGCTAAGACCATGATTAAGATAATTCCTAAAATTAATTTTTTCATTTTTTCACTCCTTTTTAATTTATTTTTATATAAAAAGCAACGTGACGTTGCATCCAAACAAGCGCAATTTAGGTTTTTATAACTTTTAATTTATTCTGTAAATTTTATCTCAAAATTCTATGTTTCTAGAGTAAACTAATAGTATTTTGGTGATGCCCCTTGCGGGTATAGTTTCCCAGGTAATAAAAAAAAGAGGTTAATCCATAAGATTAACCCCTTCTGTATAATAATTTTTTCATTATATCTAAAAAACAATAATAGATATTATTATTATTTTTAAATATATTTTGAAACTATATATAACTACAGCAACTATCGGTCAAAAACAGATCTACTTAATAATTCAGTATTAAATTTATTAGATTCGTTTTTGCACCACCAAGTAAGTCTCTTAGACATAATAGTCACCTCCTTTAATTTTTTTATTTGATTAATCATATAACGAAGAATATACGATTGTCAACAGAATATTTAATTTTTTAAAAAATATTAAAAAAAAATAGATAAAAGTGTATAATTATACTGAATATAATTATATAAATTTACAGGGTGGTGGAGATGGAAATAATAACTTGTCATATATTTGCAGATTTAGATGCACTTTCTTCTATGGTTTTAATAAAGAAATTATATCCCAATGGAATCCTTGTTTTTCCGGGTCATATCGGGAAAAGTGTGAAAGCTTTTATAAACCTGTATCAAAATTTTTTGCAGATAAAAAGAATAAAAGATATTCAGATGGATAAGGTAAATAAACTTATAGTTGTAGACACTTCAAAAAAAAATAGGATAGGATTGTTTGGACAACTACTGGACAGGGATGATGTAGAGGTTATAATCTATGATCACCATAAGATCAGCGAAAATGATATAAAAGGCAGAAAAATTATCAGGAAAAACTATGGTTCTAATACAACCAACATATTGGAAGTTTTGTTGGATGCTGACCCCAATATTAAATTTGACGAAATAGAAGCTACCTTAGGCCTTATGGGAATCTATGAAGATACAGGAAACTTTAGCTTTAGCAGCACTACCCCAAAGGATTTGGAGATGGCATCTTATTTATTAAAAAATAACGGGGATCTGTCCAAGGTCAATGAATATGTTCAAAAGGGATTAGAAAAGGAGCAATTGGAGTTATTTATAGAGCTTATTGAAAATTCTGAATTTATCGATATCGATGGGGAGATAGCACAACTAACATATTATAGAACCGATGATTTTATTTTTGGTCTGGATGAGCTGATAAACAAGATACAGTATCTGGAAAAATCAAGTTTATGCATTATTTTGTGCGGAAATGATGAAAGAATAAATGTAGTGGGGAGGTCTTCGAATAAAATAAATGTAGCTGAAATATTAAGAGATTATAAGGTAGGGGGACATGAATATGCTGTTTCAGGGATAGTCAGAGGTCAAAATATAGAAAAATTATACGGGGATATAAAAAAGAATATAGAGATGGCAGTTAAACCCAGCAAAAAAGCAATAGATATAATGAACAGTCCGGTTAAAACCATCCTAAAAGACACCAAAATTAAGCTGGCCTATAAGATAATGTATAGGATGGGATATGGCGGCTTACCCATTGTGGAAGAGGGGAAAGTTGCAGGGATAATTACCAGGAACAGTGTGGATAAAGCTCTCAATCATGGATTTTCAAATGCACCTGTAAGAGCCTATATGACATCTGAAGTAATTACGGCAGATAAAAACCAGAGTATTGAAGAATTAAAAGCCCTTATTGTAGAAAAAGGCATTGGGAGAGTTCCAATAGTCGATGGAGAGGGGAAAATCCTCGGGATAGTAACGAGAACCGACATATTAAAATCTATCTACAGTAAAAATCCAATAAGGAAGGCTGAAAAATTAAAATTTGAATCAGAGATAAAAAACAATATAGAAGGGGTAGTCCCGTCAGAACTGCTGAATCTGTTGAAAATCGTAGAAGCGGTATCAAAAAAAAGAGGTGAAAGAGTATTCTTGGTAGGGGGGATAGTCAGGGACCTTATCCTGGGAATAAATAACAAGGATATCGATATAGTAGTAGAGGGAGATGGGATAAAATTTGCTCTGGAATTAAAAGATATGCTGGGAGCAAAAAAAGTAAA
The DNA here is from genome assembly GCF_003391055.1 of Psychrilyobacter piezotolerans. Classification (NCBI taxonomy): domain Bacteria; kingdom Fusobacteriati; phylum Fusobacteriota; class Fusobacteriia; order Fusobacteriales; family Fusobacteriaceae; genus Psychrilyobacter; species Psychrilyobacter piezotolerans. The sequence goes on along the minus strand of NZ_QUAJ01000021.1, from coordinate 42,993 downwards.
GACCCATGAAAAATTTAAAACAGCAGTGGTAGTGGTCCAGGATGATTTGAAATTGGATATAGCCAGCTCCAGGCTGGAATACTATGAATATCCTACCTCCCTTCCGGTGGTGGAATATGGCAATATCAGAGATGATATGTATAGGAGGGATTTTAGTATAAATGCCATGGCTTTGGAGATTGACAGTTATAACTTTGGCAAACTTATTGATTTTTATGGCGGGTATGAGGATCTTGCCGCTAAAAAAATAAGGGTCTTACATAATCTGAGTTTTGTAGAGGATCCTACAAGGATAATAAGGGCATTTAGGTTTGCAGCCAGATATGGGTTCGAACTGGAAAAAGATACAGAAATATTTTTAAAAAATGCAATAACCGATGGATTTTTGAAAAAAATATCCTGGCCCCGGGTTAAACAGGAGTTAGAAATTTTATTTTCTGATAAAAATTTAACCAGGGGGATGGAATATTTAAATGAATATAAGGTGTTTGTTGAAATTAACCCTAATATTAAATATGATTTGGAGATGAAAAAAAATATAGAAAGGCTGGAAACCTTAGAGGATCTTCTAAGCTTTGTCAAAATCAAAAAATGGTTATTGGTATTTTTGATCATTCTGGAAAACTTAAAGAAAAAAGAACTGGATCTTGTATTTAATAAATTTAATTTTTCAAATAAATTTATAGAAAAGTATGATTATGGTATATTGATGAGGGAAAAAATACTGGATCAGCTGGAATCAGCTGATAAAAATTCGGATATATACAAGGCACTAAATAACATATCCATGGAAATAATAATTCTGATCCATATCCAAAATAGGAAGAAAGAGATAAAATTAAAAATAGAAAACTATATCTATAATCTGTCTAAAATAAAACCTCTGATCAGAGGGGAGGATCTCCTTAAAAATGGAGAGTTACCGGGGATCGAGTTTAAGGAGAAACTAAGGGTTTATTTTATGAAACAGCTGGATATAGAAAATCCAACCAAGGAAAAAATATTAAAAATGTAGGAGGGAAGATGAAAATAAAATTTTTATACATACTAGTGATATACAATATTTTTGTTATTACTCTCAAATCGGAACCAGCATCTCCAAAAGAGCATCCCATGGAGATTTCTGCTATCGATTCAAAGATAGAATTGAAAAGATCTCAAATTATAAAATTGGAAAAATTAAAAGAATCAATTTTAAGGAAAAAAAAATCCGGTGAAAGAATCAAAGTGGGAGTTGCCCTGAGCGGTGGGGGGTCCAAGGGATTTGCCCATATAGGAGTACTCCGAGTTTTACAGGAAAATAATATCCCTATAGATTATATCAGCGGAACCAGTATGGGAGGAATTGTAGCCAGTCTGTATGCTGTGGGATATAACCCAGATGAGATAGAAGTTGTTGTAAAAACCATGGATTGGAGATATAGGTTATCCAATGACCCCATGAGGAGCGATATTCCATTGGAGGAAAAATTTAAATCTGAAAAATATTTTGCTTCGGTAACTTATGATGAAAAATTAAATTTCAGCCTTCCAAAGGGAGTTTTAACGGGAGAAAAATCGTATCTAAAATTAAAAGAGTTATTTTGGAATGTCAAAGAGGTTAAATCTTTTGATGAATTTAACCCTGTTTTACGAATAGTTGCTACAGATTTTAATACAGGAAAAGCTAAAAGTTTTGATTCAGGAGATCTTGCACTCATTGTCAGTGCCAGTATGGCAATTCCCACTATATATGACCCTGTAAAAATAGGAGATAAAGTATATATAGATGGTATGGTTTCCAGAAATTTACCTGTAGAGGATCTTTTTCTGGCAGGGGCAGACATTGTCATTGCCAGTGATGTAGGAGCACCCCAGATAGATACACTAACTTATAATTTATTGACTGTAGTAGGGAAGATCTCTACCTATAGGGGGGCAGAGTCTACGGAAAAACAAAGGGCGTTGGCAACTGTAATCATAGATCCCGATGTGAAATTAGATGATGCTATAAATTTTGATAATTTTGATGATTTAATCTCCAAAGGAGAGTCAGCAGCTAAAGAAAAATTACAGCAATTGGAAAAGTATAAAGATTCGGAGAAGGAGAAAGAAAGACATAGGCAACTGGTTTTAGATGACGTTTATATAGATAATATTCAAATTGCTGATTCTAAATTTTTAGTAGAAGAAGTCAAAGAAGACATAGTAAAAGATCATCTGAATAAAAAAATCCCAGGGATGGTAAGTTATCAGGATTTGGAGAGCTTAATGATGAAACTCTATGCCATGCCATATATAGAAAAATCTTATTATACAATTGACGGATCTACCCTGAAGATAGGTGTAGATGAAAATGAATTGAATTTTATAAGGGTTGGAGCAAATTACAACTCCGATACAGGAGGAAAATTAGCTGTGGGAACAGATCTTGCAAAGATAGGAAAGATAGGGAGGATGACATCATTAGAATTTGAGCTGGGTGAATATAAAAGTGCTGAATTTAACAATTTTTGGTATTACGGTAAAAAAAATAAAATAGGAATAAATTTGAGCTTAGGATATGAGGAAACACCGCTGTATATCTATGACGAAAGAAGTTTAAAGGCTGAATCCAAAGATGAAAGTAAATTTATTGATCTTAGTTTTACAACTAAACTATTCAGGCAATTTGATTTTTCTGCCGGGTTAAAATATATTGATACTGAAAATGAATTTGATGTAGGGTCCGACGAATATAAAGATATTTTAAATAAAAAATATGAATATCAGGAGGTGTATTTGAAATTGGTGCTGGATAGGAAAAATAATTCAATCTATCCTACCAAAGGAAATTATTTAGAGGCCAGACATGAGGTAGGTGGAGTAGGTAGTGATGAGGTTGAATATTATAGTGAATTGGGAGTAATACAAGGTTATATGCCGGTAACTCCTAAACTTTCATTCAATGCATCTTTAAGCGGGGGAGTAGTCAGTGGTGAGAATATACCCCTGGGAAATCATTTTAAAATTGGCGGGATAAATAGTGATTTGGATAATAATTATATCTCATTTTATGGTTACAATATGATGAGAAAATTAGTTTCTGAATTTATGATAGGTCAGATAGGAGCCCAATATATGATCTATCCCAATGTATATATTCTGGCTAAAGCTAATGTGTTGACTTATACAGGTGCAGAGTATAACGATTCTATAGAAGGTGCCGGTAATTTAATGTTTGAAGATTTCAAACAGGGATACGGTGTAACCTTGGGATATAAATCTATTTTCGGGCCATTGGAACTCTCACTGACAAATGATGCAGATTCTTATAAAAGTGCAATAATATCTGTAAATATGGGGTATGTATTTTAAAGAAAATTCTAGAAACTATTATTTTCTTTCAAGATTTTTCAGAGTGAAGATCGATTCAGACAGATCAGGATTTAATTTTATTTCCGTTAAAATTAATTCGGTATAAGAATTTTTTTTAAGTTTATCATCTATACGAAATATTGTGATATAGTATCTGTCCCCGATTTTTTTGATTTCATCGACTATAAATTCTTTTAACAATTTTCCGGAATTAGCATACATCTCACCCTTATCTATGGTAAGGGTGTTTTTATTTATCCAAAGGATCTGCCTGTAATATTTAGCCTCTTCCCCTTCCTTTCTGATTAAGTTTAAGACATACTGGGTAGGGGTTTCCTGGGTTATTTCGGAGTTATAGAGGGTACTGTATTTATTTCTATCGGTTTGATCATCGTAGGAAATATCGCTTCCCATCATACTTTCCTTTAGCATATGTTTTGAGATCTTTACTGTCCTGGATGTGCTGGGCATATAGATCCATAGATTCTTCCCATTCCTTAAATATTTGGTTCCTCTGTCCCTGGCAGGATATTTAAATACAATAAAAGATTTTTCATTCCCAACAGCATCCATAACAAATTTTTTGATATATTTTTTATCTTCCCTGTGAATAATCATCTCTCCTTCATAACTGACACTTTCAGGGGTCATATTGTAGTCTAATCTGGTCAGAATCTCCTCCGAACTCATACTAAAGATTAAATTTGATAAAAGAAAAAAAATAAATAATTTTTTCATGACTCCCTCCTGATATTACTCATTCCTCATATTCTCTACAGCTTCTTTTTTGACCTCTGAAAAGATAGCTAAAAAAGTAGCTAAGGTAGAGGTGAAAAGTGCAACAGAGATGCTTAATCCCGCAATAAAAATAGTCAAATGAGGGTAGATAACCCCCTTTATATTTAACTCGCTGGTGAAAGATTCTATCATATCACCAAAATTTACTCCTACCCTGCCTAAATAGAGTGCAATACTTCCTCCTAAGATAATCCCTGCAACCCCGCCTATGGATCCCATGAGCCCTCCTTCTAAAATAAACATTTTTTTGATCTCTCCCTCCTTCATGCCTAAAGCTTTTAATAGTCCAATTTCATGACGTCTCTCAAAGACCGTCATGAGCATGGTATTGGAGATGCTGAAACCGGCCAGGGTGGCAAAGATAAGGATAAATATCCCCTGGATAAAAGGTAAAATCCGATTGAAACCTTCGTTCATCCCTATTTCATCCCATCTCTTTACAAGGATATTTTCATCTGTATGTTCAGTTAAAAAACTTTTTATGGGGATTTCATTGTTATTGGAATAGATGAGATATTCGGTTATCCTGTCTTCCATATCCAGAAGATATTGGCTGCTTGCTAGGGTGATATAGAAACTTTTATTCAGCCTGGTATTATCCATTTTATAAAATCCGACTATATCATAGTTGAGAGAATAGAGGGATTTATCCTGGGTCTGGGTGAGGAGGGTAACAACATCTCCTAATTTTAAATTCAGCCTTCTTTTGAGAGTTTCACCCATAATAATTTCATTGTTATTTTCTAAAAATCTTCCAGAATAGATGAATTTATCAAATCCAATTATTTTTTCATCCACATTTTCAATCCCGCTTCCCATGGCATTTTCATGATTTTCATTAAAATAGATCAAGCCGCCAAATTTTATCCGGCCTACACCGATGTTTTTTTGAGGGATTGTTTCAACCACTTTTTTAATTTTGGAGTATGAGAAGTTGGACGAAACATCCAAGCTGCGGGACCGGAGTTCATAATCCGGTGCAGTGATTCTCACATCTCCTGTCATTCTTTTCCCGCTTTCTAAAAAAAGATTTTTTTCCCCCTCTATCCAGCTGAGGCCGAATGTCATTCCAGAGGTGGCTATTAAAATAATCAGAATAGTTAAAAAAGATCTTTTTCTATTCCTCTTTAAATTTTTAAAAACTATACTAAGTAACATAGTCATCTACTCCCTTATAACATCGATAGGATTTAACTGGGTTGCCCTATAAGCCGGATAAAAAGTTGCTATAGCTGCTATGACTACCCCGAATATCAAGAATAACAGATTTAATTTAAGATCAAAATATCCATATATTTTATCGGAAAGGGGAATGGTGGTGCTCAGTTCACGGGCAAGAGAGGGGATGGGGATACCGACTACTTCGTAGTAATAAACCAGACTTCCCCCTAAAATAAAGCCGATACTGCTACCTACTCCTCCCAGGATACTTCCTTCCAAGAGAAATAATTTCATAATTTCTTTGGGTTTTAAACCATTGGCCATTAAGATACCTATTTCTTTTTGTCTTTCCAGCATTGCCATGAGCATGGTGTTGACTATTCCTACTCCAGACATGAATAAAATAATGCAGCTTAGGATTACAACCACTTTTACCTTAAGTTTAGTGATGACTATGAGGTCAAAGAGTTCGTCCAAATAGGAGATGGTCTCTACCCCTGATTCTTCCAGCTTACTTAAATCTGCAGGGGAGATCTCCCCCCTTAAAACAATGTCGTTAACATCATCGGTTTCAGCAAACTCCTGAGCTGCCTTTAAATCAATCAGTACAGTGTTGAGGTCAAATTCCAATCCCCCTGTTTTGATTATTCCTGTGACGACCAGATCTATGGCATTCAGACTCTCCTTAGCTGTGGTTCCCATTAAAACAAATGGATCTCCAACCTGTAGATTTAAATCCTTGGCCAGGGTAGAAGAGATGACCACACCCAGACTGCCGTGGGTAAGGTAGGAGCTCCTTTTAAAAAAACTATCCTCGATCTCTCTATCTCCCCCGATGACCCTCACAGGATAATCATACCTTCCATCGGTTATAGTCCCTGAAAAAACCAATCGGCTGCTATGATCGTATTTTTTTAAAATAGGAAGAGTTTCTTTGGGGATAAGGAAATCCAGACGATCATCTATATTTTCATATTTTTCTTCAAAATAACCCTTTCCATAGAGTTTATAATCCCCGGTTTCCGTTTCCTTCATTATCTTAATGATCCTTCTCTCCATCCCTATATTTAACCCTATACCTACGATTATAAAAAAAATTCCAAAGGCTAAACTAGCCAGAGTTAGGACCGACCTGATACGATGCCGGAAGATATTTCTAAAAGCCATCTTTAGAATCATATTCCTCACCTTCTATTTTTCCATCCCTTAACTTTATAACCCTCCTGGCTTTCTCAATGATCATGATGTCGTGGGATGAAAAGATAAATGTAGTCTTTTTTTCTAAATTTATTTTCACCATGAGATCCAAAACCTCCTTTCCGGTCTGGGTATCTAAATTTGCCGTGGGCTCATCTGCCAAAACCAGGATAGGATCTTTGATAAGGGCACGGGCTATGGCGACCCTTTGCTGCTGACCTCCAGATAGTTCCGGAGGTCTCCGGTCTTTCAATTGAAAAATTCCTAATTCCCGAAGGAGGCGGTGAATCTTATCTTTTTTTTCTAGGGGGCTATGTTTTTTGCATAGATCCAGGGCAAACTCAATATTTTCATAGACTGTTAATACAGGGATAAGGTTATAGCTCTGGAAAATAAATCCTATCTTATCCCTCCTAAAATCAGCCCTCTCATCTTTGTTTAAGACGCTGATATCCTGCTGGTTGATAATGATTTTCCCCTGGGTAACGGAGTCCATTGCACCTATAATATTTAAAATTGTAGTCTTCCCGGAGCCCGAGGGGCCGGCTATTACGGCAAAATCACCACGATCTATCTTAAAATTTATATCATCTATGGCCCTGACTTCTACCTTCCCATGTTTATATATTTTTGTTATTTTTTTTGCTTCTACAATCGTCATAGATCCTCCTAAAAAAACATCCTGGTTCTAAAAACTATCTCACCGGTTAACTTTTTATTATCTTCAGTTAAGTATCCGTATTTTTCAAAGTTGTGATAATAGTTATAGGCAAATTCAAAATTTACATAGTCATTATAGATATAATTTAAAGTTGTATTTAAATATCCCCCATCATCTATAACCAGACATCCTTGATAAAATTCGAAAGATTCATTTATTCTCAAATTATAGGTCAGGTAGACCCCGCCCCCTTCTTTATTATAAAATCCTTCCAGGGCAGTATAGATATTTTTTTGATAGAGATCAAAATTATAATCAACTCCTGCAACCAGGGTATGGAAGTCATCAGTTTCATATTTATCATAAGATAACTGCCCCCAGACACCAACAATCAGGTCTCCCTTAGCTTCTAAAACAAATTTTTCATTTTTCTCAATTTTTTCAGTCAGGGGGGAGAGTTCTGCAATATGAAAATAGTTCATCATAATTTCAAAATTATCTATCAGGAAAGTATATCTTCCGGCAAAATTTTCATCTTTTTCATCGGTTTTAAATCCAATGAGTTCAAGCCTGGACATATCTGAGAGACTGTATTTAAACCTTATGGAGTCAAGCCCCCTTTTATCGGATTTAGGATCCTCTATATCAATTTTATTGAATACATCGGATAGATTAAAGATATAACCATGCCCCCAGCTTATAGTCTGCCGGCCTGCTGAAAGGGTAAGGTCACCGGTATAATACTCTAAATATCCCCTGTACAGGTCTACAGCAGGATCTGCTCCCTCCTCCCCGATGAGGGAAAACTCTGTATAAAAATCTTCATCCACATGACGAAGACCTATGATCCCTTTATAATACCAATAATTTTCTTCATAATTCTGCAGACTGTAATCGACCCTTAATTCTGAAAAATACTCCGTGGAAAAGCATGCTTGGGTGATAAAAAAAAACAAAATAAATTTTTTCATAAGATGTCCTCCGGATTTTTAAAGGTAGACTGACAGTCTGTGCTATAAATATTATACAGATTAAAATAAAGGATTCCTTTCTTAAAAAGAAATAAATAAAGGAAAAAAAGAGGAGAATTTATATTTAATGGTATAAATAACCTAAGTTGCGACCTTATTAAGATATGTAATTCTTCATTACAAAGTAACCGCAAGGGTCATCACCAAAGAACTATTAGTTTATTTCATAAACATAGAACTTTTAGAAAATGATTCAGTTAAGAGCGAAACCTTTAGAACCTTCTTTTTTGTCGCAGATTACACAGATTATTCAGCACAAAGAAAAGAGATAAAGAGACACGCAAAGATTCTGTCACGAATTGCACGAAGGATATGTTTTACTGCTACAACACAGAAGTTTTAGACCCTAATCTGAAGTTTATAGTCGTTAAGCTTCGGCTGTAATGTTTCTACAATGACGATTGTGAGTTACTTATTAAGACAAGATGGTTATAGCTTCGGTTTCTCTGATTTGAGAGAAACCATAAAAAGGAGGAGTTAAAACTTTCGATACTTATTTTTGTTCGCATTTTTATTTTTTCTAATGTTATTAAATAAAATAAAATAATCGCGATATCTAAAGTATCTCGCTCCTTTAGGAGTGAAACATATTCTTTTATAAACCCAGTTAAGGGTGGGATCCTTAGATCTTTTTTATAAGTAATAACTTAGGTTAAATAAAAAAATATTAAGGGAGGGGAAATATGAAAAATATAAAGATCGGAAAAATTTCACTGCTGATAACGGCGATTTTACTTGTTGGGTGCAGCAGCTTTAATAAACCCGGCGACAGCCATATGAAGACTGAAACTCATATGGAGACTATGGAAACGGAAACCCATATGACTCATATGCATGGGGAGGTAAGCTCGGTAGACGTATTTACACCTGTGGAAGAATTTCTAAACTTAAAATTAGATAATTATAAAGATTATGAAGTTTATGGGCATAGAGTTATGATGACAGATAATTCCAAGTATATTACTAAAAATACCGGAAATATTTTTATGAATTATATGATACCCCATCATGAGGGGGCAATAATAACAGCCCAAGGTATAATTGCTATTACTGAAGATGAAGAGTTAAAAAACTTATGTGAAGGGATAGTTGCAGCCCAGGTAAGGGAAGTAAAGGAAATGCAAGAGTTATTGTCCTCTAAAAGGTTGATCGACAATGAAGTAAAAGATTTTGAGCAGCTGATGTCTAAATCCATGGATGAAATGATGGCAGGGATGGTTATACCTGAAGATGATTTAAATAAAGAGGAAGCGGAATATTTGTTTTTGTCAAATATGATAGTGCATCATAGAGGTGCAGTAAAAATGGCAGAAGAATACTTAAAGGCTGGAAAAAATGAAACATTATTGGAGATGAATAAACATATAGTGATCACCCAGAAAGAGGAAATTAAGATCATGGAAAGATTATTAAAAAATAGACAAATGTAAAAATTTAATCTGTAAAAAAGCCGGCAGATAATTTTATCTGACGGCTTTTCATATTATATATTTTTTATAATCAGATCTGCCCTTCGGAGCTTAGGGACGTAGTGGATACCATTGGATCTAAAATACCTGGTATCGGAAGTGGTATCTATAATCTCTACGGTTTCTTTGGGTTTTCCAATGGCAATTAAAACTCCTAAATCATAGTCGTCTGAAATCTCTAGAAGGTCTTTTATCACAGGTTTATTATAAGCACCTATGATGCAGCCGCCATATTTCATATCCCTCAATTTCAGCATGATATTCTGGCTTGCAATTCCCATATCAAAATTAAACAGAGTTTCACTGACACCTACTTTTTTTTCATTTAACATCAAGATATATCCTGTTGGGGACTCTTCTTTTGTAGGATTCCAATTTATAAATCCAGCCCATTTGGTATGCGGGAAAACCTGACTGCAAATTTCATCATCTGAGATTAAGACATATCTTATACATTGTGCATTTCTGGCAGAACTAGAGTACCTAGCTGTCTCAATAACTTCTTCCAACTCTTTTTTACTGATTTTTACCCTTTCAAAACTCCTAAAAGATCTCGTCTCTCTTATCAATTTATCAATCAAAAATCTTACCCCCTTTATAAATATATCTGTTAAAAGTATCTTTCAAAATTGCTCATATGTCAATAGAGAAAGGAGATAAAATTTATAAAAATTTTGATTATAATTAACCGGATACAACGTCACGTTGCATTTTCTTTTCCCTCTTTATCTTGATAAAATTATAGTTTCCATGAATCTTCCTTTTATATCCAAAATTTGTAATGGTAGGGAAGATCCCTATCCTCCTGATCTCAAACAGATCATCACTGAGACAGTATGAACCTGAATCGGTAGCTACCCCGTATGGATATCCTGCATCACTGACTAATTTTTTGGCCCTGTCATCCAGGTTCCCGTAGGGATATGCAAAGGAGTTGAGTCTGATATTTAGTTTTTTTTCAGTATTTTCCTTATCTTTGAATATCTCTTCCTTCATCTCATCATCGCTTAGTTCAGACAGTCTGGGATGACTCAGGGTATGTCCGCCAAATTCAATGAGGTCACTGTCCCTCATCTCTTCCAACATGGGCAGCACCATCATCATGAAGGTTTTTTCGTCTGTCAGGTCTACATCCCATTTATTGTAGGTCCTGTCAGAAACCAGGTAGATGACAGCTTTGAATCCGAATTCCTTCAGGATAGGAAATGCATAGGTATAGTTATCGATATAGCCGTCGTCAAAAGTCAGGATGATATATTTTTTTTCAAACCTTTGGTAGATGGGGATCTGAGAGAGATCCTCAAAGGTAATGGGAATATAACCTCCCTCCTTTAAGATGGTCATATGATCCCTGAACTGGTCTGTAGTAACATAGGTGCCGTGTTTTCCAGATTCCGTATCTATATTTTTTATCACCCTGTGATACATGATCACAGGGATCTCGTATTTATTTACCCGGACCCATTCCCTCTGGTATGTTTTTTCTAAAGCATCTACGATCTTATCGATATTAAAATTTTCCCCGATAAGGTCTGTTACCTCTGGAGGAGTTTGTTTTAATTCCACACCCCGGTCTATCTCAGACCTGATAAAATTCCAGTCAAAATCATGGGGAGTCCTGTCTCCTACATCTCCAAAATTAGAAGCTAAAGCCTTGGATACCGTATCCATATCTATTATCCCGATCTCTTTGGCTTCTCCAATGGCTAAAGTCGGTCTGCCCATGAGCAGACTTTCCATAGCTACCCTTCCAGCCCCTATGATTAAGTCGGAATTGGCCATGAACTCATAGACATTGTCTATATATCCTGTAAAATTCACCCTGTCTTTAAATTTATTAAATCTTTCAGGAATATCTTTCCCACCGATTATATTTATCTTATATTTTTTCAAATCAATGGAGTTAGTCAGCAGATTATAGGTTATATCAGCTTTAGGGCCTGACAGCCGACCTATGATAGAGATCACTTTTTTTTGATTTTTAGGAGGTTTTGAAATTTCAAATTTAGTTAAATTTATCCCATTTCTCAGAACTTTAATTTTAGCGGGATCCACATCAAAGGTTTCTATCAGGTCCCTTTGTATGTTTTCACAGACAGCATACCCGCATCCGATAGGCTGCTTTCTTTTTCTGTGCTTGGATATATGCTGCATCCCGTGAACGGTGGTTATAAATGGCGTTTTTGTGAGTCTGCAGGCTATCTCTGCACTCCAGGCAGAGGCACGGGAGTGGGCGTGAACTACATCTATCTTATTCTGCTTTATAATTTTTATTAATTTTATTATCTGATCCAGCCTCTGGAATAGATTTCTTTTGTTGAATGCAAGGGGGATGTATTTACCCCTGTTTTTTTTTGTCAGTGTATCGGAAACAAAATATAAATTATGTCCCCTGTCTATTAATTTTTCTCCTATTTCAACTGCATATACTTCAGCTCCTGTAACTTCCAGCTGAGATAATGCCATCAATATATTCATCAATTTCCTCCTTGATTCCTTTTTTATTGATTTATTATACCATAAATTGATTTTGAAGCTGTGAGGGAATTTTATGTTTTATTGGTTGTGGTTCTTTAGAGAATAAATATTATCGTATAACTCCTTTTGGTTAAATTTCTACTGTTTTTATTTTAATTAGCTTTATTCTAGTTAAACTTTAATTTAATTTTTAAAAATGGTATTATGTATTTAAAGTAAAAAAAATTTAAGGGGGAGAAATTTGAATAAAGGATCAGAATGGAATAAATGGGATTTACATGTACATACTGCGTCTTCATATGATGCTTATAAAGGGGAAGATGCTGATGAACTACTTATTAAAGCGTGGAAAGAAAAAGGTATAACCGCAGTTGCAATAACCGATCATTTTAAAATTGATAAAGAAAGAATTGAAAATTTAAGAAAATTAGCTCCTAATATTACAATTTTTCCAGGAGTTGAGTTAAGAACGGATAAAGGAGCTACTAATTTACATGTAATTCTTATATTTTCAGAAAATATTAATTTAAAAAAACTATCTTCTGCTTTTGATGTAATTATGTTAGATGGGAAGGCAAAATCTAAAGAAGACAATGAAAAAATATACTGGGATTTTGAAGATATTTTAGAATTTGCTAATAGTAGGGATGGATTAGTCTCTTTACATACAGGTAGAAAAACAAGTGGAATGGATAAAGTTATTACTAATTCACTTCCTATTAATATAGCAATAAAAAAAGAAATAGCATCTAAAGTACATATTTATGAGATTGGACAAGTTAAAGATATTCACGATCATAAAAAAAATATTTTTCCACATATAGGCATAAAACCACTTATAATCTGTTCTGATAATCACGATCCTAGAAATTATGTTTTAAAAGAATATCTCTGGATTAAAGCTGATTCAACTTTTGAAGGGCTAAAACAAGTAATACATGAACCTGAGGATAGAGTTAGAATTCAAAAGTATATGCCAGAACCTAAGAATGATTATGAAATAATCGATAAAATTACTTTTAATGATGAAAATGGAAAAGAAGTAGTTGTTAATTTTAATCAGAATTTAAACACAATTATTGGTGGAAAATCTACAGGGAAATCTTTATTATTAAAAAACATTGTTAATAATATTGATAAAGAGCAATTAGATGATAAATTAAAGATACAAAAAGAATTCTTAGAGTTAAATAAATTTTCTGTAAAATGGAGAGATGGCATCGACAGTGAAATGGCAAGGAAAATAGAGTATATACCACAGTCTTTTTTAAATAGACTTATGGATGATGTCGACAGCGAAACAACAATAGATGAAATAGCAAAAGAGGTTTTGTTACAAAATAAGGAAAGAAAAGATAGCTTAAAAAAGCTAAAAATAGAATGTGAAGAAACAGAAAAAGAAACAGAAAGTTTGGTTGATGATTATTTTGATTTAGAGGATGAAATAGTAGAAGTTAGAAAAGAGCTTAAAGATATTGGACTCAAAGAAGGTATTGAAAGAAATAGAGATGAATTATCAAATAAGATTAACCAATTAAAAACAGATTCTGGAATGAGTAAAGAAGAAATTAGAGAAATGGAGAGTTTAAGAGCTAAATTAATTGATTCGAAACAAAAGAATGAGGCGATTGAAAAGGAAGTGAGTGAGCTCAAAGAAATAATGAAGTTAGAATGTTATAATGATTTATTTTTAGAAAAAGCTAGTAATTCAAAAAATGTTTCAGTAAAGATAGAAGTTGTTTTAAATAGGATTAGAGAAGATATAAATAAAATTATTTCTGAAAGAATTGAAGAAATTGAAAAAGAAGCTAGTAAGTTTAATTTGGAATTGAAAGAAGCTAAAATAAAAATAGAACCTTTTAGAAAGAAAATAGAAAATCAAGAAGAATTGAAGAAGACAGAAGAGCAATTTTTAGAAGAAAATAAAAAACTGGATAAAATAAAACAGTTAAATTTGGATTTATATTACTTTAAAGAAAAAAAAGAAGAAAATTTGAGACAAATCCTTAAAGAGCTTTCAGATTATCAAGCAATTTTTAGTGAAAGTTTAGATAGTGAACTTTGGAAAGCAAAATTTGGAGAAATAAAAATTACGCCAAAGGTAATTTTTTCGAAAGAAAAATGGGGAAATATCTATTCGAATCTTAATGGGACTTCTTTGAGACGTTATTCAGAGTATTCTATGGAAGAAATTCCTAATACTAAAAATATAAAAAAACTGTTTGAGTTAATATTGAATGAAAAAATCAAGATAAAAAGCGGGATAGAAAAAAAGGATCTTTTAAAGAGAATAGCCAGAAATAATTACATTATAAAATTCGAAGTAAAAGAAGGAGAAAATGACATTAATCAAATGTCTGAGGGGAATAGGTCATTTGTATTATTAGAGATGATTTTAGAACTAAATGAAGGAAAGTACCCTATTATTATAGACCAACCAGAGGATGATCTAGATAATAGATCTATCTATAATGATTTAGTAAGATTTATTAGGAATAAAAAATCACAAAGACAAATTATTCTAGCAACTCATAATGCAAACGTAGTTGTTGGAGCAGATGCTGAAAATGTCATAGTAGCTAACCAGCATGGAATTAAAACAGAAAATGAAAATGAAATAAGGTTTGATTATAAAAATGGTTCATTAGAAAATCAAATAAAAAATAAGGATGGAAAAACTCTTGAAAAAAATACAGTAAAAGAACATATTTGTGAAATTCTAGAAGGAGGAGAAATAGCTTTCGAATCTAGAAGAAAAAAATATAACTTTAATTAATTGAACTGGGTCTGCTCCATATTTTATGTAAACCTCCAAATTGGTGTAAACTAAAATTACATTGACTTGGAGGTTTTTATGAGTAGAAAAAATGAGCAGAGCTATTTCTTAATTATAATGGATAGAAAATATAAAGATTAGGTATAGTCTTTTTAAGAAATGGAGGAATTAAAATGAACAAAGGTAAACAAAGAACAAATAATCATGTTATAGAAGGGGAGTCATTAAGAATAATACAAAACACTCTTCCTAAGGAGTGAGTTATTAGAAATTAGACACCAGACTACGGTATCGATCTAAGTATTGAAATTTTTGATGAATTTAAAAAAGGAACTAAATCTTCTGAGACTTTAGGTGAACATATTTTTGTACAGGTGAAAGGAACTGAAAATTTAAAAAAGGAACTAAAAAAATTTATGAAAGAAAAAATGAAGAAATGTTTAGTAATGACCAATCTCAACCAAATTTAGAAACGACTATCGAAACTGTGAAATTTGTCATAGACACTTCTTTGTTAATTACAGTTGAAAAAATGAGCTCTAGTGTTCCTGTAATGTTATTTCTAGTAGATATTAATAGCGAAGATATATATTTTGTTTGTTTAAATGATTATATTGAAAAAGTAATTATTCCTAAAAATTCATGCTACGACACACAAGATTCTATAACAATTGATTTACCTTTATGTAATAAACTTGATGACAGCGGAATAAAGAATATTCTTTTTTATTCTAAGAGACCTAAATTTTATTCTTTTTTCAATAAAATTAAGTACCAAAATGACGCTCTAAAGTATGTGTCTGATGAAGACTTAATAGAACAATGTTCATATTTTGTAAAAAAATTATTGCGTTTTGATGTGTGGAGTGTAGAAACACCTTATATTAAAGAATTTCACAAAAAATTAAAAATGTTTGACTCTGAACAGTCTTTACCAGAAATAAAAAAAATGTTAACTAAAAAAAAATATGATAATGTGGATAAAGAATGGGAAACATCATATTCAGCTAAACTTTTTACCAAAGAAGAAACGATTGTTTTTGGTTTTATAAGATCGCTTTGGGAAAGCTTAGATTCAATTTCTGGAATATATGAAGAGTGTTGGCGTGAATGTTTTTTACCAACATACTATCACGCATCAATCTGTGAAATGGAATAAAGAAAATATTTAGAATAAAATGATAGTGGTAGCACATAGGAAATTAATCCTATGTGCCTTTTTCTATATTCCTAATACCATTTTAGTTCTTTTAAATAAACAGACTTCACCTTTCTCAGTCAAATGCCTATCACTAATTATTTTAGCTTCGGTTTCTTTTAGGAAGAGTTAGACCTCTTTACTCTCTTCAATTAGCTCCAATGTCCCGGTTGTAGTGGCTACCACTGTCACCAGCGGTGCTACGAATATTCCTATGAGGGGAACAAAGAGCAGTATTGTGAATAACCCCCCGTTGATCAGGAAAAATATGGGGTTTTGACGTATAACATCAGTACCTGTCTGAAAATCATGCCGTTCCAGAGTATAGTCGATAAATGAAAACCCGATATAATATGACTGCACCATAAATAATAATATCGGAATAATTGTGTTTACAAGGGGGATAAAAAACAAAAGGAGGATGATGCAGGTCATGACCAATTCCCTTAAAAATGACTTTGTTGTAACAATTATTCCTCTTTTGACGAAATATAAGTTTTCCTTGAAACTGAAATTGAATTCCTTCCCTGTAATAATTGATTCTGTCCTTTCAGATATATAACTTAAAAATGGGGAAAGGACAATTAAAATCAATGTCTTATAGAGCAGATAATATACAGCGAAAATTGTCAGATAGATGATGAATTTTAAAATAAACTGGATAAATGAATTTAGATCTCCTCCTAAAAGATTGTTTGCAAACTCTACCAAGGCTCCCCCAATAAATTTACTCAAAAAATAAAATAAGGTTATAAGAATTATGTTGATGATCCCCGGAATAAGGTAGTACTTCTTTAGGTTGTTCTGGCCTATGAACTTAAATGCCTTCATATAGTTGTTAAAGGTAAAATTGATCTGTTTTAGCATGACTCACTCCCTGTTTAATATGTAGTTTTTAAGATAATTATACTGTAAACAGCCTGCATTTACTAATTTATTTTGTGAAAAAAACTCCTCCTCCTATCAGGGAAACCGGGGTGTATTATTCACCCTATAAATAGGTCGGAAAAAAGATAAAAAAATAAGTAAAAAATAGGTTGATTATTTTGTATCTTAGGAGTACTATTCCGTTATAAAGAGGAGGGGTAATCATGGAAAGAAGAGGCTGCTTTTTTGCCTTACTGGCAGGTATAGTCTGGGCTACAATGGGAGGGTTAGGAGTAGTATTGGGAAGTCTGGGATTAACCCCCTATGAGATAGCGTTTAACAGGCTGTTTTTTGGATTTTTATTGACAGCTGTTTTTTTATGCAAAAAAGGAAAAGAAAAATTAAAAATAGATAAAAAAGGATTTATATATATATTGGTTATAGGGGTAATAACCCAGGCCTGTACAAACATATTTTATTATAATGCTGTGAATATATCGGGCTCCATAGTGGCTACACTATTGGTCTGTACAGGTCCGTTATTTACAATGATATTTTCAAGCTTGGTTTTCAGGGAAAAACTGACAAAATTTAATCTGATCTCACTAGGAGTAACCCTTATCGGATGTATATTTGTAATAGTTAACGGAGATATAAAAAAAATAAATTTTGATGCAGTGGGGATTGGTTTTGGGATTTTATCGGGGATAACCTACGGCCTGTTCCCCATATTCAGCAGGAAATTAGAAGGAAAATATGACAGCGAAGTAATAACTTCATATGCTTTTGGGATAGGTGCCATGGTGGTGTTTGTGTTCTGTGATTTTGGAAACTTAATATCGGAATACAGCAACAATCATATAATAGCTGCTTCACTTCTGCTGGGGCTCCTGCCTACAGGGACTGCATTTTTCCTGTTTTTAAAAGCGATAAATTATATTCCCGTAGTAAAAGCAAGTATCATCAGTTTAGTTGAGATACCAACAACAGCTATAATAGGTACATTATTTTTAAATGAGGTAATAACTGTAAGCGGGGCTCTTGGGATGTTTTTAGTCTTAGGGGGGATATGTATTTCAAAGTTTAAATAGACAGTATTTTTTACTAAAATCAACAAAACTTATGATGGGATTAAAATTGGACAGATATTTAATTTTTAGGAGATGTTTATGAAAAAAAAGAATTTAGGGGAGATAATAGGTAATAGATGGAGCGGGGGGATAACAAAAGAACTTTATAGAGACATGGAAGATTTTAATATCAGGATATCCAGTGCATCTATAGAACCCGGGTCCAGTAAATTTTCAGATTTTTCAAGGTATAGGAGGATCTTAATAATACTTGAAAACGAAGTGACACTGACCAGGGAGGATGAACTGATAGATCTCCGGGAAGGTGATGCTTTTTCCTTTCATGGTAAGGATGAGATAAGATCTGAAAATGAAAAAAAGGTTCTGGACTTTAATTTGATATGGGATCCCCTCAATGTAGATGTAAATTTAAATAAAATCTATGGAGAAAGTAATCTGCTGACCAGTCAAAAAATCTTCATATTCTCTGTGGATAAGGGATCAAATCTTAATTTCAACAATAAAGATTATACCTTGGATAAATATGATTTTATAGAAATACCGGATAGTGAGTATAAAGATATTAAATTTAAAGGAAAATTCATCCTTATAAACTGGAAATAACATTTTTTTTGTCTGCTTAAGTATAAATTTCATCTAAATGTGGTATATTTTATACAGGCTATATTAGATTATAGAAAAAATAGAAATTGGGGGTTAAAAAATGTCAAAATTAGTAGAAAGATTTATAAATTATGTGAAGTTTGACACGCAATCAGACGAAAACTCAACTACATGCCCGAGTACAGAAAAACAATTGAAGCTGGCTGTTTTCTTAAAAGATGAGATGATCGGGATGGGATTAGAAGATGTAACACTGGATGAGAATGGATACCTCATGGCAACTCTGCCCAGTAACACAGACAGGGATGTTCCGACTTTTGGATTTGTAGCACATATGGACACTGCACCTGCATTTTCAGGAAAGGACATAAAGCCTAAATTTGTAGATTACAAGGGCGGGGATATAGTATTAAATGAAGAAAAAAACATAGTTCTGTCTCCTAAAGATTTTAAGGAGTTAGATTCATATATAGGGGAAACTCTTATTACAACCGACGGAACTACCCTTTTGGGAGCAGATGACAAGGCTGGTATTGCTGAAATATTAACAGCCATGGAATATTTGATGGATCATCCTGAGATAAAACATGGAAAGATCAGAATAGGATTCACACCTGATGAGGAGATAGGAGCAGGAGCGGATCTCTTTGATGTAGAAAAATTTGGAGCTGAATTTGCCTATACCATTGATGGGGGAAGGTTAGGAGAGGTAGAATATGAAAACTTCAATGCTGCAAGTGCTAAGATAAAGATAAGAGGTAGAAGTGTACATCCGGGGACAGCTAAAGACCAGTTAGTCAATGCCCTTCAAATAGGAATAGAGCTTCATAATTTACTACCGGTAAACCAGCGTCCTGAATTTACTGTGGGGTATGAAGGATTTTATATGCTGTCCGAGATGAGCGGGGATATATCTAATGCAAAGTTAGATTATATTATCAGAGATCACCATATGGAAAAATTCATAGAGAAGAAAGAATTTATAGGGCAGGCAGTAGAACTATTGAATAAAAAATATAATAATGCTATTGAATTAGAGCTTAAGGACAGCTATTACAATATGAAGGAAAAGATCGAGGAAAAGATGGAAGTCTTTGATATAGCTCGTGATTCTATGATCGAACTTGGAATAGAACCTGTTATAAAACCTGTCAGAGGCGGGACAGACGGAGCCAGATTATCTTATATGGGACTGCCATGTCCGAATATATTTACAGGAGGGCATAATTTCCATGGTCAGTATGAATATATACCGGTATCATCTATGGAAAGAGCTGTAGAAGTAATAGTGAAGATAAGTGAAAATATTGGTAAAAGATAGAAAGAATAATTATATCAAATAACCATCTAAAGAATTCCTTTTAAGGGGTTCTTTTTTTTTGATATGGTCTTAATAATAGTATTTCTTGAAAGGAGGGTGAAAATTAGGTATAATAGTTAAGTTAGAGTCAAAAATAATTATATAAACAAAGAACAATAGGTTAGAATAATAAGTTAGGAGGGACAGATGAAAAAAATATCTTTTAGAAGGATACTTCCATCCAGAATTTTAGTAATGTCATTTATAGTTATAATACTGATAGGCACATTTTTTCTATCGCTGCCTATTGCTGTAAATAAAGGGCATGATATAAGTGTTTTGACTGCATTATTTACAGCTACGTCTGCAGTTTCAGTGACAGGTCTTACATTGGTTGATGTAAGTAAGATATTCAGCCCCTTCGGGAAAGCGGTAATATTAATATTGATCCAGTTGGGCGGACTCGGAATAATGACTTTTTCAACCTTGGTGTTTACCCTCATAGGGAAACAGATAACCTACCAGGAGAGAAAAATATTAAAGGAAGACCTCAATTCTTATACCATTGGAGGAATAATAAAGTTTTTAAAACGGATAGTTTTGATAGTGGCAGGGATAGAGATCATAGGAGCTGTTTTGTTAACTGCTGGATTTTCTGGCACCATGCCGATAAAAAAAGCAATGATATACGGAATATTTCATTCGGTATCTGCATTTTGTAATGCCGGGTTTTCGCTTTTTTCCGACAGTATAATCGGATATTCCAGCAGTCTAACGGTGACCCTTACTATTGCAATCCTGATATCTTTAGGAGGAATTGGATTTGCAGTTATTAACTCAACTATAAACTACTGTAAAACAGGTAAAAAAACGTATAATTTAACTTCTAAATTAGCACTTTACATCAGTTTTTTCCTGACTTTTGGGGGGACTGTAATATTTTTTATATTTGAGAGGAGTAACCCGGGAACCATTGGGCATATGGGAATAATAGATGCATTGAATAATTCTTTTTTTCAAAGTGTAACCACCAGAACAGCCGGATTTAACACTGTCCCCATGGAGAATTTGAGACCTTCAACACTGTTTTTGTTCCTGATTTTGATGTTTATAGGTGCTTCCCCTGGTTCTACAGGTGGCGGGTTAAAAACTACAACTTTTGGAATAATAATGTTTTATGTAATGGTAGTACTGAGAAATGAAAAAGATCTTGTTATATCTAACAGACGTGTTCCATGGCAGGTATTACACAGAGCCATGGCTATGTTGATAATATCCCTTATATATATTGCTGTGGTAGTATTTCTGATATTGATGACCAATGAGATGACTTCTATAAAGGATATGGCAGATGCTATTTTACAAGGATCTATACAAGGGACTGCAGTGGTACATACGAGCAGCCTGACTTTGGATAAGGTTATCTTTGAAGTTATGTCAGCCTTTGGCACAGTAGGAGTATCCCAGGGGATAACGGCGGATCTGAATGTATTCGGAAGGATATTATTAACTCTGACCATGCTCATAGGAAGGGTTGGTCCCCTTACCTTTATGCTGGCATTCAGTGAGAAAATTAAAGTGAGAACTTATAAATATCCACAGGAAAATGTACTGATAGGATAAATTAATTTTAGATAAAAAGGAAGGAGCTGAGATAGAGATGAAGAACTATTTAGTTGTAGGATTAGGCAGGTTCGGAACCAGTATTGCAAAGACGCTTTATGAAGCTGACTGTGAGGTTCTGGCAATAGACACAGATGAGGAGCTGGTCCAGGAAGCTATAAATAACAATATAATAGATAATGCACTGATACTGGATGCAACCGATGAAAATGCATTGAAGGAAGTAGGTGCCAGTAATTTTGATATAGCGTTTATAGGTATAGGAAGTAATATCCAGGCAAGTATCATGACAACCTTAAACTTAAAAGAGTTAGGTGTTAAAAAAATTATAGCAAAGGCAGTCACCAAGAGTCATGGAAAAGTATTAAAAAAAATAGGTGCTGATGAGGTGGTGTATCCGGAAGAATATATGGGTAATAAGATAGCTATGCTGGCTATGGAACCTAATATGATGGAACATCTGAGATTTTCAAAAGATTTCCTGCTGGTAGAGTTTAAAGCCCCTCCGTCGTTTTTGAGTAAAAATCTCATGGAATTGGCTGTAAGAGATTCATATAATATCAATATAATAGGCATAAAAAAAAGTGATGGTGAGTTGAATCCAAGCCCTAGAGCAACAAGTGTAATTGAAAAAGGCGATACACTCTTAGTTATCACTGATGCAAAAACAGCCAGAGAATTAGAAAATTTAAAGTAAAGAAGGAGAAAAAAATGCATAAATTTGATGTGATAGTAGTAGGAGCAGGACATGCAGGTTGTGAAGCAGCCTTAGCATCTGCAAGAATGGGAATGAAAACCGCAATATTTAGTATAACTCTGGATAATATAGGAGTAATGTCATGTAATCCATCTATCGGGGGGCCTGCTAAATCTCATTTAGTAAAAGAGATAGATGCTCTCGGCGGAGAGATGGGAAGAAATATAGACAAAACTTTTGTACAAATAAGAGTATTAAATACTAAAAAAGGACCGGCTGTAAGGTCTCTCCGGGCTCAGGCTGATAAACAAAGTTATCATATGGAGATGAAAAAAACTATAGAGAATACCGAGAATTTAGATTCTATCCAGGGGATGGTAACTGAGCTTTTAGTAGAGGGAAATAAAGTTATAGGGATAAAGACCCAGGAGGGGGTAACTTATTCATCTAAGACGGTGATCATAGCTGCAGGAACATTTATGAGAGGTCTTATCCATATTGGGGATAAAAAGTTTCAAGGTGGAAGGATGGGTGAACTGCCGTCAAATGATCTGCCTCTATCACTAAAAAAAATAGGATTAGAGTTAGGAAGATTTAAGACAGGGACTCCTCCAAGAATTGATTTTAGAAGTATGAACTTTGACAGGTTAGAAGAACAACCGGGGAATTTAGATCAGCTTCTGAAATTTTCCAGTAGAACTCTGGATAAGGATGTAGAGGGAAGGGATCAAATCCCATGTTATATAACATATACAAACCCGGATGTACATAATGTGATAACCCAGAATAAATCTAAGTCGCCGTTATTTAATGGAACTATTGAGGGAACAGGGCCGAGATATTGTCCGTCTATAGAAGACAAGGTATTTAGATATCAAGAGAAGGAAAAACATCATCTGTTTTTGGAAAAAGAGGGATATGGAACCAATGAAGTATATATAAGTGGTTTTTCAACTTCACTACCTGCAGAAGTTCAGGAAAAGATGGTGAAAAATATCTATGGATTAGAAGATGCAAAGATCATGAGATATGCCTATGCTATAGAATATGACTATGTATTACCCGAAGAATTACAATATAGTTTAGAGACTAAAAAAATAGAAAATTTATTTTTAGCAGGACAAATTAATGGAACTTCCGGGTATGAAGAGGCTGCCGGACAGGGTCTTTTAGCCGGGATGAACGCAGCTAGAAAATTACAGGGGAAGGAGCCTATCATATTGGATAGAGCTGATTCATATTTGGGAACTCTGGTAGACGATCTGGTGACTAAAGGGACCAATGAGCCTTACAGAATGTTTACAGCCAGAAGTGAATACAGACTCCTCCTCAGGGAAGATAATGCCGATCTTAGATTGTCTCAGATAGGTTATGAAGCAGGATTATTGGATGAAGTTACTTATAACTTAGTAGAAAAGAAAAAAAGAGATGTTTTGGAGATCATAGAAAAATTATCTCTAAGTGTAGGATCTAGTAACAAAAGGATTGAAGAGGTATTAATCAAAAAAAATAGTGGAGACCTGAAATCAGGAACTACCTTACTGGAACTATTAAAAAGACCCAGGCTGGACTATAAAGACATTAAATATATCGCTGAGATTATAGATGGATTTGAACTGGGGCAATATCCTGAGGATACTGAATATCAGGTAGAGGTTCAGGTTAAGTATGACGGGTATATAAAAAAATCATTAAAGATGATAGAAAAACATAAGGCTTTGGAAGAAAGGTTGATTCCTAAAGATTTTGATTATGATATAGTGAGCGGGATAACCGGAGAAGCTAAGGAAAAATTAAATGAAAAAAAACCTTTAAATATAGGTCAGGCTTCCAGAATATCTGGGGTATCTCCGGCAGACATCTCGGTATTACTGATGGTTTTAAAGATAAGGGGTGACAAATAAGATGAAAGAATTTTTTAATGAAGGGTTGAAAAAAATAGGTTTGGAATTAGACGAAGCCACAGTAGATATGTTACTGGAGTATGGGAATTTATTATTGGATACCAATAAACATACAAATCTGACAGCCATCAGGGATGAAAAGACCATGTATGAAAAACATTTTTTAGATTCCTTACTGTTACAGAATAAAATCCCTTGTGGTGTGAAAAAAGCCATGGATATAGGTACAGGAGCAGGATTTCCCGGGATGGTATTAGCTATTGCCAACCCCCATATAAATTTTACTCTGATGGATTCTGTGAGTAAAAAAACAAAGTTTTTGGAAATGGTAGCAGAAAAATTGAATTTATCCAATGTAGAAGTAGTAAATATGAGAGCTGAAGATTACATAAAATTAGAAGACAAGAGGGAAACCTATGATTTGGGATTATGCAGGGGAGTATCCAAGTTTAATGTGATCCTGGAATATATGGTTCCTTTTCTAAAGGTAGGAGCTACATTTTTAGCCCAAAAAATGGACTATCAGGAGGAGCTGGAATACTCTAAAAATGCATTTGAAATATTAAACAGTAAAATTGTGAAGGTGGACGAATTAAAATTACCATTTTGTGAAGATGCCAGATATATATTTGAGATAAAAAAGATGGCAGAGACCGACAAGAAATATCCAAGAAGAGCAGGTATACCACTAAAAAGACCACTATAAGCACAATTGAAAATTGAGAAATTATAATTGAAAATTAAATAAAATTTTGGATTTAATTATTAATTTCACCGAAGGAGACAAGGGGGGAAGCTGTGAAAAGACTTATCATAAAATACCGAAAAAGTTTCATTGCTTCCTCGGTACTGGTTTTAATGTTAATGACTGTTCCATTATATATTACCGTTAAGGACAACTTTGACCGAATAGTAGATATGTCTTTAAAATATTTTTTAGCTGATATCTCCCATACAACCTCTGATCTTTCCACATTTGGTCTGATTGTAGTAGATGATGCAGTCTTAAAAGATGATAAGGGGATCACCATACTTTACGCTCCTAAGCTCATCCTGCGGTATTCTATAAAAGACCTCCTAAGGGGTAAAATTACAGAGATCAGTGCTGAGGATCCCTACTTATATATCGCAGTAGATAAAAATAGAGGTATAAATATAGTGGATATTTTCGCTGGTGGAAGCTCTGGGACAGGTGGGAAAGCAGGAACAGGAGTACCTATAGATATTATCACAGTGACCAATGCCAGGCTGCTGTTTCAGGATAATTATTATGAAAACCCTATAAATATGTTCGTGGAAAATGTAGAGGGATATGTCAGCTTTGATGATACCCATGGGATCGATCTGAGGTTTTATAACACTGCAGGGGATGAAATGGTAGATTATTCCTTTACCAACTATGAAAAAGACTATTCTATGACCATTAAATTAAAAAACGGGAGTATCGACCAGGACCTTATGCAATACGCCTATGTAGATGAATACACAACTTACTTAGGAGGAAAAGCAGACCTGGACCTGACTATAGATAGTGACGGATTATGGGGAGATGCTTATCTGTCTGCGGCCACCTTTCATACCAGTGCATATGAGGGAGTGGCTACAGATATCCATGGGGGAGTGGAGTTTTTAGGGAGTAGGATAAAATTAAAGTTAGATGGAAAGATGGGAGAAAAAGATGTTAACTTCTCTCTGGAATATCGTCCAGATGGTTTAGAGATGGACGTAACAGCCAGGGACCTGAATAAAGAAGATATAAAAAAAGTTACCTTACTGGGTGATACCCTGAAGAAAAAATTAGATGACTTAGGAGATTTCAACATTTCATATCTGAGATTAAAATTTAGTTTTGATGAGGAATTTAACCTGACTTTGGATAACTATCTGAGATTAGATACCCTGGATATTAAAGGAACTGAGGTAAAAGATCTAAAAGGGAGTATAGTTTTATTCAAAGATCAGGTGAAATTAAAAGATCTTAGATTCTTTCTGGATTATGACGGACTGGAGGGGTATACCCTGCTAAATGGTTCTTATGAAAATGATATTTTAGATCTGAATTTTAATATTTTAAACAGGAAAAGTCCTTTAAAATTAAAAGAATTAAGCGGTGATTTCAAATATGATTTAAATGCTGAAAAAATTGACTATACCCTCTCTTCAGATATATTAAAAATAGGCGGGAATGTCGATCTCGGTAAAAAAACATTTGGGATCTCTAGTATAGGAACTAAAGATGTAGAGATAAAATATAGGGATGAATATTATTCTACTAAAAATAATGTTAAAGTAATCTATGACTATGCCAATAAAAATTTGATTTTAGGGCAGGGAGAAGTAGAGATAAAGGAAAAAAAATCTCTGAGATCTTTAGTTTTGAACTTTACCAATAATGGCAACAGGATCTATTTTAACAAGATAAATTTATTTTATAATGAGTTACAGCTGTCCGCTAATGGTTATTTAGATATAGATAATCTCTCCTATAATTTTGATTATATAGGAAAAAATTTGAAGGTTGAAAACTTTATCTCTATTGATGACTTAGAAACAGGGGTAGATTTTGACGGTACTTTTATAGGGAAAAAGAAATTTTTTACCCTGATTTCTAATTTAGACAGTAAAAACGGCAGGTATGGGGTTTCCTATAAGGATATTCGAGGAAGACTAAGGGTGGTTAACAATGATGAACTCGGTGTAGACTTCGATGGTTATTTAGGAGAACTGTCCTATAATGACGTGGAATTTAAAGACTTTAAGGTGGGATTAAATTATAAAGATGGAGTTTTTAAGGTCTTAGAAGTGAGAAATAATCTTTTGACAATTGCAGGGGACTATAATATAATTAATCAAACCTTAGACTTTGACTATAAGATAAGGGGAATAAAAGAAAATAAGGTGAAATTACTGGAAAAGTATGGGATCAGGATGGATCTAGAGGAGGTCGATGGAAGCCTACAGGGTGACTTGGGAAATTATAAAATTAATTTTTATTCGACAAATGCCTGGATTCAATATGAAGATTTACCAAAGATATATTTAAAGGGAGGAATCCGTTTTTATGATCAAAATATTTATTTTGACGGATTCAAAGTCGGTGAAAATAATATCAGCGGATATTATGATGTTCCTTCTAAAGAATTCAGACTAAAGGTAAATTTACTTGAAAATAATTTGGCGGAATATTATGGGGATGTAAATTTAAAATATCGCCTTACAGGAGAAGTTGTCCTGTGGGGAACACCGGATAATATTAACGGGGTTTTTAAAACTTTTGCAGATAATGTCTATCTGCGGGGAAGGAAACTGCCAAATATAAAGATGATATCTACTTATAAAGGGGGGGACTTAGATAAGGTAGGTAAAAGCGGTCATATGGATATTAATGATGTTATAATTTATTCTGATAGTGGAGATAAACTTTTAGGCGGAAGAGGATGGATAGACCTTAGCCAAAACAAACTTTCCTTTAAACTTAAAGATATTTTAGATATTGAAAAATTAAGAGAATATTCAAATATCCAAGATATAAATGGAAAGTTAAACACTGAGATCAATATAGATGGTGCATTTAATGATCTAAAATACGATTTTAAGATAGACAGTGAGACCATCCTTATTGATGGAAATAAGTTTGAAAACTTAAAGGTCGACATCCGTGGTGATTTAAAAGAGCTGACATTAAAAGAGTTGAGTTTAAGTTATCATGACAATAAACTTACCTCCCAGGGGAAGGTTGATTTTACAGATTTTGACTATAGTTTAAATATCAAATCCAACGAAATAGATCTTTCTTTTCTGAATATTTTTTCTTTTTCTGAATATATAAACCAAATTAAGGGAATAGCTACTATAGATGTAGAGATAAATTCCAAAAATAATTATGGTGAATTTAAAATCAAAGATTTGTCAGCTGAAATGCCGAAATATGGAATTTTTATAGATAAAGTTAATACCCAGGTAGTTTTAGATAAAAAACTTGTGAAGATCGATTATTTTCAGGGTAAGATAAATAATGGTGACATTAAAATGGAAGGTTATTTAAAAATACCTGAATTTAAGGGGATAGAAAGGGAAGAAAGTCAGCTGTCTAATTTAGATTACAGACTTAATTTGATTTTAGACAATATGGATTATTCCTATCAGGATAAAATCAACCTGGTACTGAGCTCAGATGCAGTTTTTGCTAAAAACAAAGTCACTGGTGATTTTATAATTAACAGTGGTGAAATTTTGGGGATCCCGGATGTAGAGGACACAGAAGTTTCCAGTATAGCTTCCCAGATTAAAGAGAAGAAAGTTATCAAAAAATCCAAAGAGTTAGGTAGTGACTTTGAGATTAAAACTGTTGAAGATGAGGGGCCCAGTATCGACATAGATATAAATTTAAAAACTAAAAATCCAATTAAATTAAAAATTTCAAAATTGACTTATACTTCTATTGTTGAAAATATATATGGAGATTTGAATATAGATGGAAATTTAAAATTAAAAAATAAAGAGATAAGTTATAATGGGATAGTCAGTATCGATGACGGGTCCGTTGTATTAAACAATAATTTATTTTATCTGAGTACTGCCACAGCAAAATTTGTAAAAACCGAAGCGGAGTCTGTAAGTTTTCACCCGATAGTAGTACTAAATGCAAACTCTACCATAGCAAATGAAGATGTATATATAAATATAAACGGTGAATATCCGGATTTACAGATCCAAATGAGTACAGGTTCAGGATTAAGTCCAGATGAGATTGGATCCTTACTGACTTTTCATAATGTAAGTGATGAAAAAAATACAGGTGTAGTGGTAAAAGATGTATTGGACAGGGAAATAAGTGCTAAACTTTTTTCACCTATATCTGCAGAAATTGCCAATGTATTGAAGATAGAAAAATTTCAAATTTCATCTGATTTAGTAGCATATGAATATGAAGGTGGAACTTATAAGGATACAGGATCTTTGGGATTAGGAGCATCGGTAGAAGCTGAGAATCCAATATACAAAGATAAATTGTATTGGAAGGCTGAAGCTAGATGGGGAGCATCTAAATATTATGACAATGTCACTGAGTACGATTTCGCTTTAGATCATAGAATAACAAAAAACTTATCGTGGGGTGGTGGAGTTGGTAAAATTCCAGAGGGTAGAGCAAGAACAGGTGATACCCTTATTAACTATCATATTGATTTAAGTTGGAGAAAAAAATATAAAAATTTAGAGCAGATAATACTTAACATATTTTTACTTGGAGGAGAAGAATGAGAAAACAATTAATAATTTTATTGACACTTTTGATCTCATTGGTGAGTTTTTCCCTGGATTACGAAATATCTGATATAGATATTAGAGGAAACCGGGAAGTACCAATGGAAGTTATAAAAGGAAATTTAAATTCCAAAGTGGGAGACAAATACTCTACGAACGACATGGTAAGGGATTATCAAAGTATAAAAAAATTATCCTATATAGATGACGTAACTATATATCCTAAATTAGAAAATAATAAGATAAAACTTATCATTGAGATTAAAGAGGATAAAGATGCGGCCAATCTATTAAAAAAAGAAAATATTTTACCTATGTCTGAGAGGGTAAAGGTGGATAAATCTTTAATTATAAGTACAATAGATATATTTGGAAATTTACATATTTCCAGAGAGGAAATTTTAGAGCAAATACCAGTAAAAGTGGGTTCATTTTTTTCTAAGGCAAAAATTTTAGAGGGACAGAGAAAACTTATTAATACCGGTTATTTCAGGGATGTAAATCCAGAGGTATATAAGTATGGTGAAGGAGTATCGGTCCAATACAATCTAGAAGAAAACCAGGTAATAACAGGAGTGAAAATTGAAGGGAATACCAAGTATTCAACCGATGAATTAATTGCATTAATTCAAACTGAACCTGGAAAAATATATAATATAAATACATTGAGGGATGATAAAGACAGGATCATAAAAAAATATCATGAAGATGGTTATACTCTTGCAAAAGTTATAAATATAGATATTAATAACAATATGGAACTGGTAATAACTCTTGCTGAGGGAATTATTCGTAACGTTGAGTATAAGAAGATGGTAACTAAGCAAAAAGGTGCTCGTAGACAATCCAATGATACTCTTTTAAAAACAGAAAATTTTATAATCGAAAGAGAATTAGAGATAAAAGAGGGACAGGTATTTAACCAAAAAGACTATGATCAAACGGTAAGAAACTTAATGAGAAGTGGTGCTTTTAAAAATATCCAGCCGGAATATAAAAATATTCCTGGAGACCCGGATGGTGTAAAAGTGGTGCTCCTTATAGATGAGGACAGAACAGCCATGCTTCAAGGGGCAATATCTTATGGTTCAGCAGTAGGACTTGTAGGAAGTGTCAGTATAAAGGACAGTAACTATAAGGGACGGGGACAAGATCTTGGATTTACCTTTGAAAAATCTTCCAAAGATTATACAAGTGTAAGCCTGTCATTTAGAGATTCATGGATAAAAGGTACAGATTTTGTATCGTGGGGATGGAATTTATACAGACAAGAGGATGAAGACAATGAAACCTACGATCACTATGCCAGTACTATTCACGGGGGTACAATCTCCATTGGTAAAGGTCTCAGCAGATATTTAAGATTTGAACTGGGGCTTAAATTAGAGAGAGTCCAAGAAAAAAATGAAGATGCTAAGCGTACACAGGATTATAACTATGCAAGTGTGACACCATCAGTTATATATGATACCAGAAATAATTATTTAGATCCTACATCTGGTAACTATGCTAAATTTAGTGTAGAACTAGGTCATTATTTTGGAATTAATGCAGGGAGTGCATATGAGGATGATCCAGGAATAAATACCAAAGATGAACTTTTTTCCAAGGCTACCTTGGAACTTAGAAAATATCATCAAGGGTTATTCAAGGGGAATACCATGGCCTATAGAATGGTTGCAGGAATAGGTACAGACTCATTGAAATACCAGCAATTGTATGCTTCTGGTGGAGCCAACTCTATGAGAGGGTATCAATACGGCTCGTTTAGAGGGCAGGATCAATTAATTTTTAACATCGAAAATAGAACGGAAATAAATGAAATGTTAGGACTGGTTTTCTTCTATGACCTTGGTAGATCTTGGTATCATGGGGACAGTAAAGATAAATTTGTAGATCGATCTGAGGGGAATTTTCCGGATGATATGAAGCAATCGGCAGGTGTAGGACTTAGAATAAAAACACCAATCGGACCAATCAGACTTGATTTTGGATTCCCAGTAGGAGATTCTGAGGAAAGTGGAATGCAGTTCTTCTTCAACATGGGACAGATGTTTTAAATATAATATAACTAAATGGGAGTGAGTGTAATGAAAAAAGTATTAACATTAGTAATGGCAATAAGTATGTCGGTATCGATTTTTGCAGCTAAGATAGCTACGGTGAATACACAAAAAGTATTTCAAGGGTACTCAAAAACACAAACCGCTAAAACAAAATTAGAAACTGAAAAAACAAAATTAGAGGGACAATTAGCAGTTAAAGCTAAAAATTTAGAAAAAATAGCGAAAGAATTAAATGCAAAAGGTGATAAGGTAACAGTGGCAGAAAAAGATAAATTCCAAAAACAACAGATGGAATTTGGAAAAGAGCGTCAAGCACTGCAGCAAAAATTAGGAAGATTAGAATATGAAGAGATGGGAACTATACAAAATGAGATAAAATCAGCAGTTAAGCAGGTAGCTAAGAAAAATAAATATGAAATGGTTATTGAAGAGGGAGCTGTATTATATGGCGGGCAAGATATAACAGCAGATGTATTAAAAGTCTTAGAAAGTTCAAAAAAAATAAAATTATAATGATATTAGGAGGAGTTTATGTATAATTTAGAAAAATTATCAGCTCTTCTTGGTGGAGAAATTAAGGGGGATAAAGTTCAGGAAATTACTGGACTTGCTCCCTTTTTTCAAGCCAGGAAGGGAGAGGTGACGTTTGCAGCAGAGGATAAATTTTTAATGAAATTAGGTGAGACAGATGCAACGGTACTGGTAGTTCCTGAATTAGAGGAATATCTGCCTGATAAAACATATATAGTCGTTGAAAAAAACCCCAGAGAATTGATGCCTATATTGTTAAAATTCTTTAAAAAAGAAGTGATGTTCCCTATAAAAGCAATAGAGGATAGTGCAGTAATAGGTGAGGGAGTAAAAATAGCTCCCAATGTCTATATAGGTCACGGAGCAAAGATAGGTAGTGATGTAACAATACATCCAAATGTTTATATAGGTCAGGATGTAGAGATAGGAGACGGATCTGTCATCTATCCCAATGCAGTGATTAGAGAATTCTGTATCTTAGGAAAAAATTGTATCTTGCAGCCTGGTGCTGTGATTGGATCCGATGGATTTGGGTATACCAAGGTAGATGGAAATAATATAAAGATAGAACAAATAGGAAGGGTAATCTTGGAAAATGACGTAGAGATTGGAGCCAATACTACTATAGACAGGGGAGCTATCGGGGATACAATTATAAAAGAGTATACTAAAATTGATAACCTGGTACAGTTAGGACACAATGGAATAATCGGGAAAAATTGCTTTATCATCTCCCAGGTAGGGATTGCAGGAAGTACCGAGGTTGGAGATAACTGTACCCTGGCAGGGCAGGTTGGAGTAGCAGGACACCTTAAGATAGGTGATAATGTTGTTTTAGGAGCTAAGTCAGGAGTAACAGGAAACATAGCTCCTAATCAGGTTCTTTCTGGAAATCCACCGGTGAGTGTCAAAGAGCATTTAAGAATAAAGGCCAGCTTAAAAAAATTACCAGAATTAGTGAAAAAAGTAAAAAAACTGGGAAAAAATTAAGAAAATAAAAGCAGAAAAAAGGCATCCTTATGGGTGCCTTTTTTGTCTAAAAATATTGCGTTTTATACTAATTAGTAGTATAATTTTTTTATGAAAAATTATAATGAGAAAGAGATGAGAAATTTGAAGTTATTGGTGACTTTATCTAGGTGTAACTCCTCTGTAAATAGCAGGATATATCCAAAAATTAAGGAGGAAGGTTTAACAGAAACACAATTTTCAGTATTAAATTTACTCTATCATAAGGGAAAATTTAATATTAAAGAGATCATTGAAAAGACGTTTTCCAGTGGCGGAACCATGACAGTGGTTGTAAATAATCTATTAAAGGAGGGCTACATAAAAAAAGAAAGGTCTGAAATAGACAAAAGACAGGTACTAATTAGTATTACTTCTAAAGGTCTGAATCTATTGAACTATATCTTAGGAACTCATGTTGAAAATCTAAAAAATACCTTTGATGTATTGACAGACACAGAAAAATTGATTTTAACTGAATTATTAAAAAAATTAGGAAAGGGTAAAGAGGATGAAGAAGATTAATAAACAACTTAAAAAAGAAGCGATAATAACGACCATCTTATACCTCATATACTTCGTATGGTGGTATAGTTTTGCATACGGGTTAGGAGATGTGGATCCAAAAGATTATAAATATATCTTAGGTTTACCGGAATGGTTTTTTTATTCTTGTATCTTAGGGTTTTTGGTGATAACTACCTTATTATGGATTTCTATCAGGTTATTCTTTAAAGAAGTAGATTTAAAAACATATGAAAAAAATGCAGGGAGAGAAGGATGGAAAAAATAAAATTAATATTACCCCTACTGATATACCTGGGGGTGACTTTATATATTGCGTACTATAACAGTCCAAGAAGGAAAAAAAGTAAAAATTTTACCAATGAATATTTTATCGGCAACAGAAGTATGGGGGGATTCGTTTTAGCCATGACTGTTATTGCAACCTATACTGGGGCCAGTTCATTTTTAGGAGGACCAGGGGTAGCATATAAACTAGGTTTAGGATGGGTACTTTTAGCCTCTATCCAAATACCCACTGCATTTTTAACTCTGGGGATCTTGGGGAAAAAATTGGCTATTATCTCCAGAAAAATTGATGGAATAACAATAAATGATTTTCTGAGAGCCAGGTACCAGAATAAATGGGTAGTAATAATGTCTTCTACAGCTATTTTATTATTTTTTATGGCCTATATGGTTGTCCAAGTAATTGGAGGTGCCAGATTATTTGAAGTTTTGACAGGTCTGGACTACACTGTAGGTTTAGTTATTTTTGGATTTGCAATAATATTTTATACTGTATTCGGCGGGTTTAAAACTGTGGCTATAACAGATGCTATTCAGGGTGTTATAATGCTGGTGACCAGTATAATTCTATTTTGGGTTTTAAAAGAAGCCGGCGGCGGGATGAGAAATATAATGAAGACTATCTATGAGATAGACCCAAACCTGCTGACTCCCAGCAGTGGAGGAGCCATAACGAAACCATTTATCATGTCATTTTGGGTCTTGGTGGGAGTAGGTCTTCTGGGATTACCTCAGACTACCATAAGGTGTATGGGGTTTAGAGACAGCAGGTCACTCCATAGAGCCATGGTTATAGGTACCTTTGTAGTTGGATTTTTAATGATAATGATGCATCTGATTGGAGTTATGGGGATAGCTATCATACCCAAAGAACAGTTAGGGGATAAGGTAATTCCAATCTTAGCTATTAGAAATTTATCTCCAGTATTATTGGGGGTCTTCATAGGAGGACCATTAGCTGCAATTATGTCTACTGTGGACTCCCTTTTGATCCAGACCAGTTCTACCATAGTAAAAGACATCTATATAAATTATATAGCTGTGGAAATAGATGAAAAAAAATTGAGCAGGATATCCCTTTGGACAACTTTAATTATGGGTGTTATGGTATTTGCACTAGCTTTTCACCCCCCAGAATTTATAGTCTGGCTAAATTTATTTGCCTTAGGAGGGCTGGAAGCGGTCTTTATGTGGCCTATATTGCTGGGATTGTACTGGAAAAAAGCCAACTCTACTGGGGCTCTCCTCAGCATGGGAATAAGTCTTTTAGTGTACGTCAGTATGACTATTTTAAAAATAAAGTTTTTTGGAATGCACCAGATAGTACCTACAATAGCAGTGGGAGGGTTAGTCTTTGTCATAGGATCGTATTCAGACAAATCCAGTCCGGAGGAACATTTAGAAATATTTTTTGAGTAAAAAAGATTTAAATTTAGGAGGCAGGGATGGAAATAAAATTAAAAAAGATAAAGATAGATATAAAAAAAGATGATTTAATAAAATTCAATGAGATAGAGTTTGCAAGATTGGTAGAGGGCTCATTTCACGAATGGACTCGTTTGGATGAGAAAAAAAATAAAATCAATTGGTCTGGTGAATTTATCATAGAGAGTGAAGATGGAGATTTTGAATATAAGATAGATACTGAAAAAAAATATATAACCAGTTTGGATCTGGATGGATTTTTAGATGGGGAAAAGATAGATATAGATGAGGATATGGAACTCTTACTCAGTTCAAATCACTCCTATATCTATGAACTTCTTATTTTTCATGAGGTTTCAAAATTAAATGTGGTTTCAGATATAAAGTTGAAAGCTGTGGAACTTTCCTTATTTCCCAAATGGGCAAGGGGCTACCTGGCTGATGATTTGGAAAATAATCCAATTATTCAGGAATTTATGGAGATATTCGAACCTCTTATGAATGAATTTGAGATAGTAAAAAAGATCAATTTAAATTTAGATAGTATTCAGGTGGAATATGAGGATGAAAAAATAAAAGAAATCTTTAAAGATGCTATAAAAAAATACCTGGAAAAAGAAATATTTTTTATAATGCACGACAGTGAATACAGAAACCTTTTACCTAAATTAGAGGTAAACAGAGTCATCGCAGCAGGGCATAAATTCAATCCTGACCTGGAAGAAATTGAGATATACAGTTGATTGTAACAGTTATAAAAATATAAACATTTTAAAATATTGACTTTTGCCTAAAACTGTCGTAAAGTTTAGTATATCAATAGGGAGGTGTTTGGATTTGAGTAATAATATTACATTTGGAGGAAAACCATTAACATTAATAGGTAAAGAGATCAAAGTAGGGGAAAAAGCACCAAATTTTACAGCTTTAAAAACAGACTTATCACCATTTAGCTTAGAAGAATTAAAGGGAAAGGTAGTTGTAATCTCAGTTATGCCCTCGGTAGATACACCGGTATGTGAACTGCAGACAATCAGATTTAATACAGAAGCTTATGAATATGGGAATATTCATGTGATTACTATCTCGGTAGATCTGCCATTTGCTTTGGGGAAATTTTGTGCAAACAAAGGTGTAGATTCAGCAATAACTCTTTCAGATCATAAAGATTTAGATTTTGGAATGAAATATGGATTTGTTTTGGAGGAATTAAGACTTTTATCCAGGGGGATCGTAGTCATAGATAAAGATGGAATTGTAAGACATGTAGAATATGTACAGGAAATTACAAGTCATCCTGATTATGATAAAGCAATAGATGCAGCCAAAGAATTAGTATAATCAGTGAAAATGGAGATTTTCTCCATTTTTTTTTGGATTAAAGGAAAAGAATGGTAAAATGGTAAATACAAAGTAGAAGTCACACTCTTAAGGAATGAGGAGGAAAAGATGAGAAGAAGAGGATTTACGTTAATCGAATTATTGATAGTGGTGGGTCTCATTGGGATCTTAGTAGGAATTGGAGGCATTTCCATAAAAAAACAAGCTGAATCCAGGGCTATGTTGAGGGTGCAGAATGAAGTGGGAGATTTTTTCAGGGTAGCAGCCAAGAGGTCACAGGAGACAGGGAAAAGATATGCTGTTAAATTTAAATTAGATGAAAAATTTATAGAAATTTCCAGAAATGGAGAAGTTACCGATATTTTAAAACTCCCAAATACATTTGAATATGCAAAAATATCCAGTGGATCCGTTGATCAAGATTTTACGAGTAATATGACATCTACTGGAAACATGAGTGGTATTATAACGCTATATGTTTTTAAGGGTAATTCTCAGTCAGGAATTCAAGGAGAGGAGATAGCAAAATATGCAATAAGGCTTTTAACAACCGATGCACATGTAAAGTTTTTACATGTTAAGGAGTATGTACCTAAAAGTGAGATAAAAGAGAGTGAAATAGAAGATGGTTCAAAAGACGCAAGTGAAACTGCATATTGGAAAACTATTAAAAACCAATAAAGATTAAAATAACACTGTTTAAAAATTGATTAAAGATTAAAATAACACTATGAATAGAAAAAAATGTAAATGTATAGAAAAAAAATACACTTAAACCCCTTGATATATCTTGAATTTAATTGTTTTGAAATGTATTTTTAGAAAACATTGCAATATACAATAACAAGTGTTATTATATAGTAAGCAATTTTTAGGAGGATTTATTATGAAAATAGGAAATTTAGAAATAGAAGTACCAATTATACAAGGTGGGATGGCAATCAGAGCATCGATGTCTAGATTGGCAGGAGCTGTGGCAAGAGAGGGCGGAATAGGTCTGATTGCTGGTTCGGCTATTGGAATTGAGGAATTAAAAAGTGAAATTATAAAGGCAAAAGAATATATGGGGGAAAGAGCAGGAGCTATTGGAGTAAATGTAATGGTTGCTGTAAGTAATTTTGAAGAAGCAGTAAATGCATCTATCGATGCAGGAGCAGAATTGATTGTCTGTGGTGCTGGATTCTCTAAAGGTATATTTAAAATTGGAAAAGAGAGGAATATACCGATATTTCCAATTGTATCATCTGTCAAGGGTGCTAAACTATCGGAAAGATTGGGAGCTACTGCTATTGTTGTAGAAGGCGGGAATGCAGGCGGACATCTGGGAACTGATCTGGATTCTTGGGATATAGTAAAAGATATAGTAGAAGCAGTAAAAATACCTGTCTTTGGAGCCGGTGGAGTAATAGAGCCTGAAGATGCCAAAAGAATGCTGGACCTGGGAGCTGTAGGAGTACAGATGGGGACAAGATTTGTAGCTACTACAGAGTGTGAAGTTAGTGATGAATTTAAAGAGATGTATGTAAATGCAAAAAAAGGTGAAGTAATAGAGATTGCTTCGTGTGCCGGACTGCCTGCCAATGCTATAGTGAGTCCCTTTGTAGACAGATTAAAGGCTGGAACCCAGGAAAAACCTACAAAATGTGTCCAATGTTTAAAAAAGTGTGACTATTCATTCTGTGTAAATGAAAAATTAGTTGCAGGACATGAGGGAGATTTAGAAAATGGGGTTTATTTCGCCGGTAAAGATGTATGGAAGATAAAAGATATAATCTCTGTTAAAGAGGTATTTGAAAGATTCAGACCAGTGTTTGAAGGTAGATAAAAAAACAGATCCTATGAACTAAATGTTCATAGGATCTGTTTTTTGTTTATCTGTTAGTTCTTCTTTATCGGTTTTATCGGTAAAAAAATTCCAATTTTTAGTTGTTCTGATAAACCATCCTACCATAAAAATTCCTTTAAATAAGGTAGTGATAGTTATAGCCCACCAAACACCATTTAATCCCAATAAACCATCCTGGGAAAGAAATAATGCCAGGGGTATTCTAACAATATTAAAAAAAGTTGTGATATAAAATGGCGGTTTGGTTTTTCCTAAACCATTAAAAGCTCCAGCAGTCAGGATCTCAATACACATAAATAGCTGGGAATAGGACAGAATTTTTAAATATTCAACTCCATTTTTGACACTTTCCTCCTCCTCTATAAAGATCTTAAATATCCTTTCAGCCCCCAGATAGAAAAGAAAACTTGTTAAAATTCCTACCACACCCATAATAATCATAGAGATCTTATATCCCTTTAATATTCTCTTTGGCTGACCTGCACCATAGTTCTGCCCGATAAAGGCAGATAGAGCTACCTGAAAACCTATGGCAGTCATCCAAGAGAGGGACTCTACCTGGGAGCCTACTTTTTGAACTGCTATTGCCATGGGACCCCAAAAGGCTATGATTCTGGCTATTATCATGGAAAGTCCGGTAAATAAACCACTCTGTAATCCTACAGGGATTCCTAAAGCGGCAATTTCTTTGATAATTTTTATTTTTGGCACTTCTAATATTCCTTTTAATGAAACCCGGGTTTGGGATCTTTTAATATAGATAAAAAATGATAATGTCACCGACCCCTGGGCTATAATGGTAGCGATTGCAGCTCCACTTACTCCCATAGCAGGGAAGCCCATCATCCCAAATATAAGGATGGGATCCAGGATCATATTGATCAACAAACCTATGGCATTCATATAAAAAGGTGTTTTAGTATCTCCATAACCTGTAAAAATTGCTGTAAAGACAGGATTGGTAAAATTAAATACCATTCCAAGACCTATAATAGCTAAGTATTTTTCAGCCATATGGATAACTGTCAGGTCACCCAGTCTGAAAAATCCAATGAGGGAATCTTTGAATAAGATCAGAAGGAGTCCGTAAAGAATAGCTAAAACTACATTTAATTGGATAGCGTTCACAGTATAACTCTGGGCTGCTTTTAGTTTTTTACCGCCGATAGATTGGGCTATCTTAACCTGGGCTCCTACCTGGGAGATGCTGACAAATGCAAAACTAAGCCAGAGGAAAAATCCTGCACTTCCTACAGCAGCGACAGCGCTACTTCCCATCTTCCCTATCCAAATCATATCTATTAAGTTGTAGGCCATCTGTAAAAAAGATGTTCCCATAACCGGGAGAGCCATCTTTAGGAGGGAACGTGATATACTTCCCTCTGTCATATTTACTTTCATATTTTCTCCTTCAATCTCTTTTTTTATTTTGATTATATATTAAACTTTCGCGATGGTGCACGCATTAAAAACCTTAATATTATTGCTGGCTTTATAAGCGCCAAACATCAATTATTTATTGTACAGTATTTGATCTTAATTTACTATTTTTTTTGCCTTTAATTAGAAAAAACTTAAATTCTAAGGAAAAACAAAGAAAAATATTGACTTTAGAATGCACATATTTTATACTAAGTGTAGGATTATTTAACGTTTGTGAAAAAATTAATATTTAGGAGGAGAAGAGATGGCAAAAAAGAAATTTCAAATGCCAACAGCCTATACTATATTATTTAGTATAATAGTTGTAGTGGCAGTATTTACATGGATAGTTCCAGCAGGACAATACGATTATGTAGCGGGGACAAAACAACCAATTCCTGGAACATATAAGGTGGTGGAGTCAACTCCCCAGGCACTATGGGAAGTAATAAATGCTCCTATCAATGGTTTTTATGAAGCTAAGGATATTGCATTGTTTGTATTGGTAATCGGTGGATTTTTAGGTATAGTAATGAAAACAGGTGCTATCGATGCAGGAATCGGACAGGTTATAAAAAAACTCAAGGGCAGAGAAAAGATAATGATACCTATCCTTATGACAATATTTGCAGCAGGTGGAACATCATTTGGAATGGCAGAGGAAACAATAGCTTTTTATCCCCTGTTGATCCCTGTATTTATCGGAGCGGGATATGATGCCTTGACAGCAGTAGGGGTAATAATGTTAGGAGCAGGTACAGGTGTACTATGTTCTACAGTAAATCCATTTGCTACGGGAATCGCCTCTGGATTCGCTGAGATCTCTATTGGAGACGGACTGGGATTAAGACTTCTGATGATGGTAGTTTTACTTGGATTTGCTATATTTTATGTTATGAGATATGCTGAAAAAGTAAAGAATGATCCGACAAAATCATTGGTCTACGATCTGAAAAAAGAAAATGAACATCATTTTTTAGGAGGAGATGAGCAGGAAACTCCAGAATTAACTTCTAAAAGAGCATTAATCCTTTGGATATTTGGTGGAACTTTCATCATAATGATCTTAGGAGTAATTCCATGGGCATATAAGTTTAATATCACAATATTTGAAGATATGAACAACTTCTTTATCAATCTTCCGGTAATTGGAGGTATCTTAGGTGGAATGGTTCCCCTTGGTGACTGGTGGTTTGGAGAGATGACTGTGTTATTTATGGTTTCAGCTGTATTGGTTGGAAAAATATATGGAATGGAAGAAAAGGAGATCGTATCTGTATTCGTAAATGGTGCCAGAGACCTGTTGGGAGTAGCACTTATTGTAGGAATTTCTAGAGGAATCACTATAGTAATGAATGCCGGTGGAATGACTAATACTGTGTTATTCTGGGGAGAGCAGGCATTGACTGGGGTAGGATCTACAGCCTTTGCTATCATCTCATACTTATTCTACCTGCCTATGTCATTCTTAATTCCTTCAACTTCGGGACTGGCGACATTATCTATGCCTATCATGGCTCCCTTAGGAGAATTTTCAGGCTTAGCAAAGAATGTAGTAGTTACCGGATACCAGTCTGCATCAGGGGTATTAAACTTACTTACTCCTACATCAGCAGTAGTAATGGGTGGATTAGCAATAGGAAGAGTATCATATACAAAGTGGTTAAAATTTGTAATGCCTCTATTTATTGCATTTATAGTAATGACTATGGCACTATTAGCTTTAGGTTCAATGATGTAAATAAAAAAAAAGCGATTAAGTCTTGGGACTTATTCGCTTTTTTAATAAAATATTTTAAAATTACGGAGGGGCAATTCATGAATTGCCCGTACGTATCGCCATAGGCGACAAGGGGGGAGAAAATGATAAAATTATTAAAAAATGCAGAGGTGTATACTCCGGAGTATATTGGTAAAAAGGATATCTTAATTGCAGACAGCAGGATAGCAAAGATAGGAGATTCTATAGATATAGATGAAAGTCTGGCGACCATCATAGATCTGAAGGGGAAAAAAATAGTCCCTGGGTTTATTGATTCCCATGTCCATATCTGCGGAGGGGGAGGAGAGGGTAGTTTTAGATCCAGAACTCCTGAGATCCAGTTAACAGATATGACAACTGCCGGGGTTACTACGGTAATAGGTGTGCTGGGAACAGATGGTACCACAAGAACCATGACAAATTTAATAGCCAAGGCAAAGGGGCTCAAGGAAGAGGGAGTATCTGCCTTTGTACTTACAGGATCCTATGAAATACCTGTGAGAACTCTTACAGGGAAGGTTACAGATGATATTATTCTGATAGAGGAAGTAATTGGCTGCGGAGAGTTGGCAGTGGCAGACCACAGGTCTTCCCATCCTACGGCAGATGAACTATTGAGAGTGGCCTCCGATACAAGATTAGGCGGGATTCTGTCTGGAAAGGCCGGAATCATAGGAGTACATATGGGAGACAGCCGAAAGGTTACAGACCTGCTTTTAGAGGCTGTAGATAAAGGTGCACTTCCCATTAAACAATTTGTGCCTACCCATATGAATAGAAACCCTTATTTATTTGAGGCAGCATTGAAATACGGTAAAAGAGGAGGGTATTTAGATTTTACGACTTCTACAACGCCTGAATTTTTAGCCGATGGAGAGGTGAAATGCGGAAAAGCCACTAAATTGTGTTTAGAAGCAGGGATCGATATTTCTCAAATTACCTATACATCTGACGGACAGGGAAGTCTGCCTGAATATGATACAGAGGGGAATTTTAAGGGAGTTAAATTAGGAAAATGTGAAACCCTCTATGAGGCTGTAAAAGAAGGGATGGAAGAGGAGAACTTAAAATTAGAAAATATAATAAAGGTTATTACTTCTAACCCTGCAACGATATTTAAATTAAAGGGAAAAGGGTTTATAGAGGAAGGCTTTGATGCAGATCTGGTTATCCTGGATGAAAATTTAGATATAGATGGTGTACTGGCTTTAGGAAGGGTGGTGGTAGAGAATAAGGCTCCCATAGTTAAGGGAACTTTTGAAAAGTAAGTGATATAAAAGTTTTTTTATCAATTTTAGAGAGGGTGCTCGCCGCAGGCGAGCAC